>NZ_JBJODA010000107.1:0-202 GCF_045899875.1 Clostridioides sp. GD02377 | reverse complement strand
ATTAATATATTTCGTTACTCATCATAACATTAACATATATAATTTACTTAAAACAAGTATTTTGAAGGTTTTTATATTTATTTCTAAATAACATATATAAGAACCATAAGCCCTTAACTTTTATCATTTTTGAGGTTGTCGTTCACACAAGTTCGCTACTACCTATGCAGTTCTCTTATGAACTTCTTACACTTTCATGTAA
>NZ_JBJODA010000106.1:0-205 GCF_045899875.1 Clostridioides sp. GD02377 | reverse complement strand
ACCCCTTCCAGGTCGCCAAAACAAAAAAATGCTGGTGTGGCTCAACGGTAGAGCAGCTGACTTGTAATCAGCAGGTTGTAGGTTCGATTCCTATCACCAGCTCCATGTAAAACTAATACGGAGGATTTCCCGAGCGGCCAAAGGGGGCAGACTGTAAATCTGTTGTCATCGACTTCGGTGGTTCGAATCCACCATCCTCCACCAA
>NZ_JBJODA010000105.1:0-231 GCF_045899875.1 Clostridioides sp. GD02377 | reverse complement strand
ATCATCTACAGTAGAAGTTCCTCCAATAACATAATTCTTTTGTGAATTTTTATTAATAAATTGTTTTGCATCTTCTTTCAGAGTTTTATCTGAAAATAATATAGCAATATTGTTTTTAGCAGCAGGTGCAGAAACACTACTTGCATCAGGTAATCCCTTATAACCATCAGCTATAGCTACGCTTTTAACCGCTTTTATACTATTTAGTTTATTTGCTATCTGTAAAGAAGT
>NZ_JBJODA010000104.1:0-249 GCF_045899875.1 Clostridioides sp. GD02377 | reverse complement strand
TTATTTCTTTATTTATGTTTTCACTCATAGTCTATCTCTCCTTTTCTCTTTTGAATAATTCATTTCAATTTATTTACAGTTCTGCAAAATCTATTGTTATTATTAATATCTCATAGTATCCTAACCTTATATCATCTAACCTTAGGAGGAATTTATGGGAGATTTAATATTTTTATTAATAAAATTTTGTGTGTTTTTTTTGCTGGCATCTGCTGCACAAAAACTCAATAAGACATATCCATTCAAAAA
>NZ_JBJODA010000103.1:0-251 GCF_045899875.1 Clostridioides sp. GD02377 | reverse complement strand
CCCTTGAAATTGACTTCCAGCACCTGCAAAATATTTATTTGCTGTAGAAATACCATCATTTCCTTTTAAGCCGCCACCATGACCAATGCTACCATATGAATTTCCACAACTACCACCTGCACCACCTGCAACAATTATGCGTGATAGTAGGCTTTGTTGATTATCCCATTTGCCACCAACGAGTCTTATATCAGTAGCTCCGCCACCTGCAAGACTATAATAACCATCAGAAGCACTCTTATAAGTAATTA
>NZ_JBJODA010000102.1:0-255 GCF_045899875.1 Clostridioides sp. GD02377 | reverse complement strand
CCCATTCTCAATACTAGTAATAAAACCAATTTAGAGAAAAGTTTAATTTCAAATATAGTATTTGAATTACTTAGTTATATGGCAGAGAAGGAGCGTCTTAAGATAAGACAACGACAAATGGAGGGAATAAAAGCCCTACGAGCAAAAAATAACGGCAATGGAATTGGACGTCCTAAAATAGATTATCCTAAAAATTTTAAAGAAGTATATAAAACTTGGAAAAATGGAGTGATAACTGCAAAAGTAGCTATGCAA
>NZ_JBJODA010000101.1:0-262 GCF_045899875.1 Clostridioides sp. GD02377 | reverse complement strand
CTAAACTTGGTATGGTTAAAGTAAGGGATAAACAAGTACCTCAAGGAAGAATACTTAATGCTACTATATCCAAAGAACCAAGTGGTAAATATTATGTATCATTATGTTGTACTGATATAGATATTGAAGCATTTGAAAATACTAATAATCAGATAGGCTTAGATTTAGGAGTTAAAGAATTTTGTATCTCAAGTTGTGGACAATTTATAGAAAATCCTAAGTATCTTAAGAAGTCATTAAACAAACTTGCTAAATTACAAAG
>NZ_JBJODA010000100.1:0-269 GCF_045899875.1 Clostridioides sp. GD02377 | reverse complement strand
ATGTATTCATAATTTAATGTGGTGGGCCATCAGGGACTCGAACCCCAGACCTACCGGTTATGAGCCGGGCGCTCTAACCAACTGAGCTAATGGCCCACATTAAATTTTGGTAGCGGTAATAGGAGTCGAACCTATGACCTTTCGGGTATGAACCGAACGCTCTAGCCAACTAAGCTATACCGCCATGTTTTGGTGCCCAGAGGCGGAATCGAACCACCGACACGGGGATTTTCAGTCCCCTGCTCTACCGACTGAGCTATCTGGGCATC
>NZ_JBJODA010000099.1:0-271 GCF_045899875.1 Clostridioides sp. GD02377 | reverse complement strand
ATGTATTTAGCTTATCGATACTAATAGGTCGAGGACTTGACCAAATTATTTGATGTCCATTCAGTAAAATATATATGTAGTTTTTAGAGTGTTAACTCTAGAAAGTTAGTTATATTAATTTATAAAAATTTAATGCGGGTGTAGCTCAATGGTAGAGTTCTGGCCTTCCAAGCCAGCTGTGAGGGTTCGATCCCCTTCACCCGCTCCAAAAGATTATGTGGTTACAATAGCAGAGAGGATACACCTGTTCCCATTCCGAACACAGAAGTTA
>NZ_JBJODA010000098.1:0-274 GCF_045899875.1 Clostridioides sp. GD02377 | reverse complement strand
GGTATTGTGGTGCAGGTAGTTATTATGCTGAGTTCGGCGGTGGTGGTAGTGGATATGTTTTAACTAAAGATAGTCATAAACCAGTAAATTATAATCCACATTCTAAATATTATTTTAGTGATATAAATAGCATTGTAGGTGGAAATACTACGAAACAAGATGGTTATGCTAAAATAACATTACTCCAAGCATTACCGTTTTTAACTATTTCATCTTATAATTCTACTACTGCTAAATTCAAGGTTAATCATACAGATTCTAAGTTATTAACTAG
>NZ_JBJODA010000097.1:0-275 GCF_045899875.1 Clostridioides sp. GD02377 | reverse complement strand
AAAAAATTTACCTTGTTAATATTAGGATGGGTGAGTAAAAATTGAAGTAGCTCAGATATGTATAAATACCATATAGTATGGTGTGTAAAATATAGACATCCAGTATTACATAATCATAAAAAACAAGTAAAGTGAGGTGATAGTAGTGGAAAAAGCATATAAGTTTAGGATGTATCCAAATAAAAAACAGCAAGAGTTAATTAATAAAACTTTTGGATGTTGTAGATTTGTATATAATAAGTATCTTGCTAAAAAAATAGAAGTTTATGAAAACA
>NZ_JBJODA010000096.1:0-282 GCF_045899875.1 Clostridioides sp. GD02377 | reverse complement strand
TTCGTCAATTAGAATATAAGGCTAATTGGTATGGTAGACAAATCGTAAAGGTAGGTAGATTCTTTGCAAGTTCACAAATATGCAATAAATGTGGGTACAAAAACGAGGAAGTTAAGAATTTAAATATAAGAGAATGGATTTGTCCTTGTTGTAATGTAACTCACGATAGAGACATAAATGCGAGTATAAATATACTAAAAGAAGGATTAAGACTAATAACAGTTTAAAATAGATAACGTATGTAAGAACCGTAGGAACTACGGGGATAGCCTGTGGAGAATT
>NZ_JBJODA010000095.1:0-285 GCF_045899875.1 Clostridioides sp. GD02377 | reverse complement strand
TTCAACTAAAAAGTTAGTTCCTGCTCCACCTAAAAAAACTAATGAGACTGGTAGACCAAGCGTAAAGATAGAGCCAAAACGAGTTGATTCAGTCAATGCACCAAACTCTAAGACGTACACAGTAAAAAGTGGTGATAGTCTTTGGTCAATCTGTCAAAAACAACTTGGAAATGGGTCGCTATATAAGAAAGTATATGAGTTAAATAAAACTATGATGGATAAAGCTAATAAGAATAAAAACTTAAGTAAATATACTATTTACAAAGGGCAGGTGTTAAAACTTGT
>NZ_JBJODA010000094.1:0-306 GCF_045899875.1 Clostridioides sp. GD02377 | reverse complement strand
TTCGTCAATTAGAATATAAGGCTAATTGGTATGGTAGACAAATTGTAAAGGTAGGTAAATTCTTTGCAAGTTCACAAATATGCAATAAATGTGGGTATAAAAACGAGGAAATGAAGAATTTAAGTATAAGAGAATGGATTTGTCCTTGTTGTAATGTAACTCATGATAGAGATATAAATGCAAGTATAAATATACTAAAAGAAGGACTAAGACTAATAAGAGTTTAAAATAAATAACTTATGTAAGAACCGTAGGAACTACGGGGATAGCCTGTGGAGAATTGGTAAGACATATTTCAGTATGCAA
>NZ_JBJODA010000093.1:0-312 GCF_045899875.1 Clostridioides sp. GD02377 | reverse complement strand
TTCTATAGCTAAAAGTAACAGTAAAAAAGTTAAAGAACAGAAAAGAAATAATGTGTTAAGACCCAGCAAGAAACCCGATATTGACAATGTTGTTAAGATTGTTGCTGATGCACTTAATGAGATAGCTTATAAGGATGATACACAGATAGTTGAGGTTGTAGCTAGTAAGTATTATAGTGATAAGCCAAGAGTTGAAGTTGTACTAGAGGATATTGTATAAAAAGAATCTAAACAAAAGTCACAATAAACTTATTAATGTATTCTATAAAAAACGATATCAATAAAATTAAACAAATCCATATAAAGATATGA
>NZ_JBJODA010000092.1:0-323 GCF_045899875.1 Clostridioides sp. GD02377 | reverse complement strand
CTTTTGGATGTTGTAGATTTGTATATAATAAATATCTTGCTAAAAAAATAGAAGTTTATGAAAATGATAAAGAAACTTTTACTTATAAACAGTGTAGTTCTGATTTGACCAACTTAAAAAAAGAATTAAAGTGGCTTAAAGAACCTGATAAATTTTCACTACAAAACACCTTAAAAGATTTAGAAAACGCATATAAAAAATTCTTTAAAGAAAATGCAGGATTTCCTAAATTTAAATCAAAAAAAACTAATAGATTTTCATATAGAACGAACTTTACAAATGGAAATATTATGTACTGTAGTCAATATATAAAATTACCTAAG
>NZ_JBJODA010000091.1:0-339 GCF_045899875.1 Clostridioides sp. GD02377 | reverse complement strand
TGGCGGAGAGGGTGGGATTCGAACCCACGGCCCCTTTCGAAGTCACTGGTTTTCAAGACCAGCTCCTTAAACCACTCGGACACCTCTCCATTGGTGATCTATCCGCGACTCGAACGCGGGACACCCTGATTAAAAGTCAGGTGCTCTACCGACTGAGCTAATAGACCATGTTATTTGGCTGGGGATGCAGGACTTGAACCTACGCATACATGAGTCAAAGTCATGTGCCTTACCGACTTGGCTAATCCCCAATATATATGTGGTGAGCGCACAGGGATTCGAACCCCGGACACACGCCTTAGAAGGGCGTTGCTCTATCCAGCTGAGCTATGCACCCAC
>NZ_JBJODA010000090.1:0-348 GCF_045899875.1 Clostridioides sp. GD02377 | reverse complement strand
ATGTATTTAGCTTATCGATACTAATAGGTCGAGGACTTGACCAAATTATTTGATGTACATTCAATAAAATATATGTGTAGTTTTTAGAGTGTTAACTCTAGATAAAGTACTAACTTCAATTAATATGGTATATATCATATTAAACAATTACTATTTAGTACTTTAAAACTATTGACATTTAAAAATAAAGATGTTAATATAATACTTGTCTTATAAATAGGCAATATGTGGTTATAATAGCAAAGAGGATACACCTGTTCCCATTCCGAACACAGAAGTTAAGCTCTTTAGCGCTGATGGTACTTGGTGGGAAACTGCCTGGGAGAGTAGGACATAGCCACGTGGATA
>NZ_JBJODA010000089.1:0-362 GCF_045899875.1 Clostridioides sp. GD02377 | reverse complement strand
GGTTCAACTTTTAATAGTCTCTATAATGGTTCTTTTGGTGTAAGTGGTGTCGGCGATGTTGTTAGTGGTACTGGTGGTGGTGGCGGTTGGTATTGTGGTGCAGGTATTGATTATCGTGAATTTGGTGGTGGTGGTAGTAGTTATATCCTTACTAAAGATAGTTATAAACCACCTGGATATATTCCAACATCTAAATATTATTTTAATACTGTTACTTGTATAGCTGGTAAAAATGAATCTACACAAGATGGTTTTGTTAAATTTACATTACTACAAGCATTACCATTTTTGACCGTATCATCTTACAATTCTACGCAAGCAACATTTAAAGCAGAACACACGATTCCGTCAATGTTAACTAA
>NZ_JBJODA010000088.1:0-367 GCF_045899875.1 Clostridioides sp. GD02377 | reverse complement strand
GAACAAAAAGTTTAAAAAAAGTATTGACAAAAATAACAAAAAATGTTAATATTATACTTGTCCTAGCAACAAGAAAAAATGTGGTTATAATAGCAGAGAAGATACACCTGTTCCCATTCCGAACACAGAAGTTAAGTTCTCTAGCGCTGATGGTACTTGGTGGGAAACTGCCTGGGAGAGTAGGACATAGCCACGTTGGATATTCCAAGGTAGCTCAACGGTGGAGCAACCGGCTGTTAACCGGTAGGCTGTGGGTTCGAGCCCCACCCTTGGAGCCAATATGGCTCGTTGGTCAAGAGGTTAAGACACCGCCCTTTCACGGCGGTAACAGGGGTTCAATTCCCCTACGAGTCACCATTTGTGGGAT
>NZ_JBJODA010000087.1:0-379 GCF_045899875.1 Clostridioides sp. GD02377 | reverse complement strand
TTGTATTTTAAATTAAAATCTTTAGCTAACATTTTTATAAGTTCACTTGCAGTTTTATTACTATATACATAAGTATCTTTATTCTTAAAGTATCTTAACTGGTCATATGCAACTATCTTGATGTGATTTTCCTTATCTCTTTTCTTTTGAAATATATATCCATAAAATACGCCTGTTCCTTTAAAATATAAACGAACTGAATTACCTTCACAAAACTGTAGTATATCATCCATTACTATAGTAAACTCTAACTTAGAAGGTGTTCCTCTTCTTTCTATCTCCCATGTGATACCATCTAAAACAACTGGTTCATAAAAGTCTTCCCAATGTGCAATAACTAATCTTATATCTCTATCATTTGCTAGAACTAATTCATCAG
>NZ_JBJODA010000086.1:0-398 GCF_045899875.1 Clostridioides sp. GD02377 | reverse complement strand
GATTTTTACCTAGATGGAGTACAACTACCAATCCCACCTGGTAAATTAGAGATTAAAGTTACAAATAAAAATAAAACAGTTGACCTAATAAATCAAGGAGAAGTAAATATATTAAAAAAAGAAGGATTATCTGAAATAAGTTTTGAAGCAGAATTTACACACAACAAACTGCCTTTTTATCGTGGGACTTTTAGGGATGTACAATTCTTTTTAAGTAAACTAGAACTACTAAAAACGGATTGTAAGCCATTTCAATTTATTGTATCTCGTGAACTTGGAAATAAAGTATTATTTAACACTAATAGAAAAGTATCTCTTGAGGAATATAACATAGTAGAAGATGCAGATAATGGTTCAGATGTAAAAGTTGCAATAAAATTAAAACAATATAGAGATTA
>NZ_JBJODA010000085.1:0-400 GCF_045899875.1 Clostridioides sp. GD02377 | reverse complement strand
GCTGAAAATAATATTTTAAGAAATAAGGTTGAATCTTTAGAAGAAGAAAATAAGCAGCTTAAAGAGAAAAATAAGCTTACTAAAAAGTAGGTGAAAGTTATGGGAAATAATATAATTGATGATATAGAAAAAAGACTTGAAAGCTTTGAATATACATTAAAAGATGGAGATAAGTGGTTAATAGGTTTTGTTAAAGAAAAGATAGAGAATATCATTAAACTAGATTGTAACATAAATGAAATTCCAAAAGAATTAAAAAATATTGAAATAGATATGATAGTTGGAGAAATTCTATTTACTAAGAAAAATATGGGTCAATTAGATATAGAAAGTCTTAATTTTGAAGTTGTAGAAAAGTCTATATCAGAAGGTGATACAAAGATAGACTTTGCTATAGGAA
>NZ_JBJODA010000084.1:0-406 GCF_045899875.1 Clostridioides sp. GD02377 | reverse complement strand
AATTGAATGGTTTTTAGATGATGTGTTAAAAGAAACTATCACAACAGATTTAACAATAGAGAAAACAATTAACTATACATTAGAAGATAATGCACTGCACACAATTAAAATAGTTGTTACAGACAGTAATAATGCTACAGCAGAGCAAATTTTTACAGTTAGTAAAGGAATTGCACCACTTCCTGCTGGTTCATGTCTTGAAGATGTTACAAATAAATGGAAGGAGATTGGTACTGCTTTTAAAAATGGTAAGACTAGTATTGTAAACACTTTAGCACTTAAAAACGTTCCTGCTAGTTTAGATAATACATTAGTTGAGTTTTCTGAGAAGATAAAAACATTTTTTGATGGTTCTGATGCTAATATTGAACAACTTCAAAATCAAATTACTAATTTGAATAATCAG
>NZ_JBJODA010000083.1:0-440 GCF_045899875.1 Clostridioides sp. GD02377 | reverse complement strand
GTCCCATTTTTGGAGCGGGTGAAGGGGATCGAACCCTCACAGCTGGCTTGGAAGGCCAGAACTCTACCATTGAGCTACACCCGCATATTTAATTGGTGACTCGTAGGGGAATTGAACCCCTGTTACCGCCGTGAAAGGGCGGTGTCTTAACCTCTTGACCAACGAGCCGTTTTGATTTTTAATGGTTGCGGAGGCAGGACTCGAACCTACGACCTTCGGGTTATGAGCCCGACGAGCTGCCAACTGCTCCACTCCGCGATATTGTTTTATAAGTGCCGAAGACCGGAATCGAACCGGTACGAGAGGTAAGTCCCGCAGGATTTTAAGTCCTGTGCGTCTGCCAGTTCCGCCACTTCGGCTTTTTTGGCTCCAAGGGTGGGGCTCGAACCCACAGCCTACCGGTTAACAGCCGGTTGCTCCACCGTTGAGCTACCTTGGAA
>NZ_JBJODA010000082.1:0-476 GCF_045899875.1 Clostridioides sp. GD02377 | reverse complement strand
GACTTAGAAATTAATCTAAATCTTTACTTTCCATATTTACTATATAATTTGCCATAAGCACTAATCCCCTTATCAATAAATCTTCACTAATAGCACTTTTTCCTATAAAACTCTCAACATATTCAACTCCATAATCTAAAAATTCATCATCTGCATCTATATTAAATTCATCTAATTCTTTTATTATCTTTTCTCTTAAATCATTCATGTTTTTATTCTCCTTGTCTACAAAATAAAAAGACTAAGTAGGGGTAACTTAGTCTTTTAAAAGGGGGATACATATTCTTCAAGGGAGCAAGTTCTAGGAATCGAACCTAGATTAAACACCAGTACTCACATGATGAGTGAGGTTACCAAGCCCCACTCTTTTTAGACCTCTGAATTAAGATACAAAATTGTATGAGATTTTAATCTCAATTCAAATACTTAATATAGTGTATCAATAGATTTTGAACATAGTTAGAATTGAACTAACA
>NZ_JBJODA010000081.1:0-499 GCF_045899875.1 Clostridioides sp. GD02377 | reverse complement strand
CTAACTCTATATATTTAAACTTGTCAAAACTTATAGATTTTTAATACTTTTTTAATTAAAAAATCGAATAAAAAAAGTATTGACACAATAAGACAAAGATGTTATTATAATACTTGTCTTAGAAAAAAGTTAAATGAAAATTTAGACAATAATCTGGTTATAATAGCAGAGAGGATACACCTGTTCCCATTCCGAACACAGAAGTTAAGCTCTCTAGCGCTGATGGTACTTGGTGGGAAACTGCCTGGGAGAGTAGGACATAGCCAGGTGATGTGCCGAAGTGGCGGAACTGGCAGACGCACAGGACTTAAAATCCTGCGGGACTTACCTCTCGTACCGGTTCGATTCCGGTCTTCGGCACCACAAATTATTGTGGGCCATTAGCTCAGTTGGTTAGAGCGCCCGGCTCATAACCGGTAGGTCTGGGGTTCGAGTCCCTGATGGCCCACCACAATAATTTAAAGAACTTTGAAAATTAAACAGTAGGTTAATTTATAAA
>NZ_JBJODA010000080.1:0-501 GCF_045899875.1 Clostridioides sp. GD02377 | reverse complement strand
ATGATATATCTTATTTTTTTATTAGCTAGAATACATTGAGTACATACTTGTATGAAAAGGTGTACCTTTTCATACACTTAAATATTATATAAATTTATATCCAATAAGGTTCATAAAAACTATTTGGATATGTCTATAAAATATATAAACCTTTTTAGACTAATGTATTATGATTATTTATATATACAATATGGAGGATGAAGGAATGGGAGAAAGTAAAGTATATGGTTATGCACGTGTTTCAACACAAGAGCAAAGTTTTGATAGACAAATACAAGCTTTAGAAAAATATGGAGTAAATTCAAGGGATATAGTAATGGAAAAACAAAGTGGAAAAGATTTTAACAGACCATTGTATCAAAATCTTAAAGAAAATATGCTTAGAGCAGGAGATACTTTAGTAGTCAAAGAATTGGATAGACTTGGTAGAGATATGGAAATGATAAAATCAGAGTGGCAATATCTGATTGATAAAGGTGTAAATATTATCATACTGGATAC
>NZ_JBJODA010000079.1:0-510 GCF_045899875.1 Clostridioides sp. GD02377 | reverse complement strand
TAATAGCATCTTAAAGTCATTTTTATATAACCTTCAAAGTAATGTTTAACTTTAGATTGATATAGCCATTTTATTAATTCTTCATAATTTTTAGTTTTATTAGGGGTATAGGTTCTTTTAGCATAAGTATTCATTCTTGGTCTTTCCTTACCAACTGGTTCTCCATCTATTACAAAATTAACTTTCAAAATTATCTCCCTTGAAATTAAGGCTATCTAAAAAGTTTTCTAACTTAAGTTTTTTTAATTGTTCATTTGTTTCTTTCATAGAAATTAACTTTATCATACAGTCATGTACTTCAAATATTTGCAAATAATCTAAATTCTGTACTTTATCATACAATAAATCTTCATCTACACATTTAAATTTATTATTAGTTTTTTTTAATTCTTCAAGCATTGAATTCTTCATCAAATTCATTAATTCTAACATTTACTCTTCCTCCTTAAATTTTTATTTTATTCCCAGCTCAACATAACCATTTCCAAGCTTAACAAAATACTCAATCTC
>NZ_JBJODA010000078.1:0-552 GCF_045899875.1 Clostridioides sp. GD02377 | reverse complement strand
TAGTACTTGGAACTTTAGAAGTTGAGGGAATGAAATTTCATGATATTGAGGGTGGGTTTGAAAAAGGCAAGAAAGCAATGCTAGTAAAGGATATAGCTGAGATACATAATAGAGAACTGAAAGAGATAAATAAAAATATAAATAATAATAGAAAAAGATTTAAAGATATGATAGATATATTAGATTTAAAAGTGAGTGATTTAAAATCACTGAGTTTAGAAATGGGTTACTCTAATCAATCTTATGCAAATGCAAATAACATTTACTTGTTGTCTGAGAGAGGTTATTCAAAACTACTAAAGATATTAGAAGATGATAAGGCTTGGGAACAATACGAGAAAATAGTTGATGGATATTTCTCCATGAGAAAAGAATTAAATAATCCTCTTTTAAGTGCATCAAAGGAGTTACAAGCTATATTTATGCTAGATAAGAAACAAGAAGTCTTAGAGACTAAAATAGAGAGTGTTAATGAGAAGTTAGAAAACTTTATGGATGATGCTCCGTTATTCAATATAGAGTGTGAGAGTATTGTTAAAGAAGTTAAGAGAA
>NZ_JBJODA010000077.1:0-582 GCF_045899875.1 Clostridioides sp. GD02377 | reverse complement strand
CAGTACTTGGAACTTTAGAAGTTGAGGGAATGAAATTTCATGATATTGAGGGTGGGTTTGGAAAAGGCAAGAAAGCAATGCTAGTAAAGGATATAGCTGAGATACATAATAGAGAATCTAGACAGATTAATGAGCTTATAAATAAGAATAGAAAAAGATTTAAAGATGGAAAAGATATATTAGATTTGTTAGGTGTCGGTTTGAACGATACCAAAATAAAAGAATTAGGATTTACTCAACAATCAATTAATTCTTATAGAGGGTTAAAAAACAAAGGGTTATTATCTGGGATTTATATATTATCTGAAAGAGGTTATGCAAAATTATTAAAAATATTGGAAGATGATATAGCTTGGGAATTATATGAGAAGTTAGTTGATGGATACTTCTCTATGAGAAAAGAATTAAATAATCCTCTTTTAAGTGCATCAAAGGAGTTACAAGCTATATTTATGCTAGATAAGAAACAAGAAGTCTTAGAGACTAAAATAGAGAATGTTAATGAGAAATTAGAGAATTTTATGGATGATGCTCCATTATTTAATATAGAGTGTGAGAGTATTGTTAAAGAAGTTAAGAGAG
>NZ_JBJODA010000076.1:0-587 GCF_045899875.1 Clostridioides sp. GD02377 | reverse complement strand
CATCATTACTTACTTTAAAGTCATTACTTACTAGTTCCGTGTTTTCCGGTTTCCGAGAAACCCGGTTTCCGGGAATCCCGGTTTCCGGAAAATCAGTTTTTCGGGATTTTAGCTTCTGAGGATTTTCAAGTGGTATCTCATATACTTGATAATCATATCCTCCAAGCATCTTATTAGTATTAGAATCTCGACAAGGTGTTCTTGTTATATATCCATTTTCTATGAGCTCCCTTAAAATATTTGCTGTAGCATCCCTCCCATTTTTACTTCTTTTGTATAAATCATTAACATATATCTTCCAATGGTCGGGCTTACTAATTAAATATGAATGTAAACCTTTTGCTTGCCAGCTTAATTTTACATCTTCCAAACAAGTTTTATTTAAAACTACATATGGATTATCTTTGTCTTTGCTTACTCTTATAATCCCCAATACTATCACCTACTCTTGATTTTGCTTATCTAAAATGCTCTTATATCCATTTAGAACCTTTTCATACTCTTGCTTAGTCAAATCTATTGCTAACTTGCTAAACTTCTTATAAACCTCGCTATCGACTCTATTTTTATCCTTATCTATAGACTCA
>NZ_JBJODA010000075.1:0-588 GCF_045899875.1 Clostridioides sp. GD02377 | reverse complement strand
CGGTAGTGGAAGTGGGTAGACCTTAACGGATAATACCGAAGGATAAGATATAGTCTGTGCTTACATGAAAGTGTAAGAAGTTCATAAGAGAACTGCATAGGTAGTAGCGAACTTATGTGAACAACAACCTCAAAAATGATAAAAGTTAGGACTTACGGTTCTTACATATGTTATTTAAAAATAAATATAAAAACCTTTAAAATACTTGTTTAAAAAAATTTACCTTGTTAATATTAGGATGGGTGAGTAAAAATTGAAGTAGCTCAGATATGTATAAATACCATATAGTATGGTGTGTAAAATATGGACATCCAGTATTACATAATCATAAAAAACAAGTAAAGTGAGGTGATAGTAGTGGGAAAAGCATATAAATTTAGGATGTATCCAAATAAAAAACAGCAAGAGTTAATTAACAAAACTTTTGGATGTTGTAGATTTGTATATAATAAATATCTTGCTAAAAAAATAGAAGTTTATGAAAACAATAAAGAAACTTTTACTTATAAACAGTGTAGTTCTGATTTGACGAATTTAAAAAAAGAATTAGAGTGGCTTAAAGAACCTGACAAATTTTCACTACAAAAC
>NZ_JBJODA010000074.1:0-612 GCF_045899875.1 Clostridioides sp. GD02377 | reverse complement strand
ACCTTGAAATTGGCTTCCACCACCTGCAAAATATTTATTTGCATTAGAAATACCATTATTACCACTTAAACCACCACCATGACCAAGTGAATAATAACCAGTTCCATAAGAACCACCTGCACCACCTGCAACCATTATACGTGATAATAAACCTTGTGGATTATCCCAAGCACCACCAACAAGCCTTATATCTGTTGAACCACCACCTGCAAGACTGTAATAACCAGTAGAAGTACTAGTATAACAGTTAATACCTCCTGCACCATTAAAGCCACTTCTGCGAGTTTCAATACCATTAGCACCTTTAGAATAACCACCTTGACCAACGTAAATATAAAATTTAGTACTTTCTTTTAATGTAAGAATACCAGCAGAATAACCACCTTTTGCACAAGATTTAAAATCAGGAAAATTACCACCACAAGCACCCCAACATTCCATTACATATTTACCAGGAGATAATGTGATGCTTTGTTCTGTACCTGTATAATTAAAAACCCATTCTGTAGCCATTTTTCACTCTCCTTTTTTATATAGGTAACATACTATTTTGTATCTTTATGTTTTCATCGTTAAATTTTTCTATCTTTGCAATGACTTCATCTATCGCTC
>NZ_JBJODA010000073.1:0-654 GCF_045899875.1 Clostridioides sp. GD02377 | reverse complement strand
TGAGATAGTAAACACAGCATTCGAAGTAGTAAATATGAAATTAAATAACAATATCTAGGAGGAATTAATATGTATAACTTATTAAAATTAATGATAGAACAAAAGAACTATAGTACAAAGGAAGATTTACAACATAAGATGGATGTATTTTATGCAGTAAACAGAATTACAGAAGAACAATATTTAGAGTTAACAGGTTTATTAAATAAAGAAGAAGTACCAGTAGAACCAACGATATAGGTTCTTTTTTATTTCAATTAATTAGGAGGTTTTCATGAATGAAGAACTTTTCAAAGACAATTTGAAACGACACGAGGTAACAATAAATAAACATAATGATGAAATAGATGAATTAAAAGTAGCAAATATAGAGTCTAAAGCAGAGTTAAAGGCACTATGTGAGAATTTAAACTCGCTTACAAGTATGTTAAAATGGCTGATTGGAACAATGATTACAACACTTGTAGGGTTCTTTATATTTGCAATACAGAGAGGAATATTTTAATTAGGAGGATAAGAGATGGATAATTTAATAAGTTTCATACCTGAGCAGTTGCTAATTTTAGTTGCTGCTCTTTATATTTTGGGGTTCGGTTGTAAGCAGTATAAACAGTTAGATAACAAGTATATTCCAGTAGTGTTATTGATACTTGG
>NZ_JBJODA010000072.1:0-655 GCF_045899875.1 Clostridioides sp. GD02377 | reverse complement strand
CGAGTCTATAGATAAGGATAAAAATAGAGTCGATAGCGAGGTTTATAAGAAGTTTAGTAAGCTAGCAATAGATTTGACTAAGCAAGAGTATGAAAAGGTTCTAAATGGATATAAGAGCATTTTAGATAAGCGAAATCAAGAGTAGGTGATATATTGGACTTTAATAATGAAACATACTTTCATATAAATTTTGATGACCCTTTTACAAGAGTACCTAACACAATACTTGATAATAAAAATCTTTCTTATTCAGCTATAGGGGTAGTTACTCAGATGCTAAGATTTCAAAGGTCAGGTAGTCATAAAGTTTATGCAAAATCATTAATAAGTTATAGAAAAGATAGTAAGACAAAAGTAAGCAATGCTTTAAAGGAGCTTATGCAAGAAGGTTTTGTCATTAGGACACAAATAAGGGATAAAAAAGGTCAAATGAAAGGTTATAGATATGATATTTTTGATACACCTCAAAGTGTAAATTCTGAAAACGTTGAAAATACTGAATCTCAACCGTGTGCCGATTTCCCGACTCCGGTAAAACCGGAAGCTGGTAAAACCGAGGTCGGTGAAACCGGAAGTCGGCAAAACCGGGGTCGGGAAATCGGCAACATAAAAGAAAATAGTATTAAAAAGAAAATAGATTTAAAAGAAAATGGTA
>NZ_JBJODA010000071.1:0-665 GCF_045899875.1 Clostridioides sp. GD02377 | reverse complement strand
CCTAAAAAATATAATGTATTTAATTCATCTTCACTAACTTCTCTTTTTTTTTGTTCTTTCCCATGTGTATTTGTTGCATCACTATCTTTTGTATCATCAATGCAGAATAATCCATTTAAAGCATATTTTCTTGCATAGCTTGATACGCTTCCAGTTACTTGTGCTAAATCCATGCCTTTTTTAGTTTCATCTTCTCTAGCTAATGCCTTTACAGATACTGTTTCTCCTGTTTCTGCATCTATTAAAGTTGCTGTAGCTTCTACATAGAATCTAGTGCCTATTTGAACAACTTTATCATCTAATATAACTAACGCTTTTTCTTCTTTTAAAATAGGTTTTAAACCTTCTAGTATATCCTCACAACTCCTATAATTGTATTTACCAAAACTATTAAATTGATTTTTAGGTGCTTTTAAAACACTCTGTATATTTACAAGCTTCATATAAATATTATTAGTTTCCATCTCTCCCACCTACTCTTTTTTAACTTTTGGAATTGTTAGTGTAGTTCCATATTCAATCCTACAACCTTCAACCTCATGACCTTTTTTAATAAAGTCTTTTATAGTATTCTTATCTACTTTTATAACTTGCTCTACTGTTTTATATATACCAGGTATTTTTTCTTCATCTTCTATGACCAAGCTACCTGCCGATTTTCTTAT
>NZ_JBJODA010000070.1:0-673 GCF_045899875.1 Clostridioides sp. GD02377 | reverse complement strand
AAGATACTAACAAAGATTTTGAAGGTGAATTATACGTAGCAGGAGTTGTTCATGAAGAAATATTTGAAGGAGTTTCAGCTAGAGAAATAAGTAAAGCTGTTGAGCCTGATTATGTTGTAATAGGTGAATCTTCAGAATTAAACTTAAAGATTGGTCAAAGAGGTAGAGGAGAAATAGTAGTAGAAACTTTTGGTAAACCAGCTCACTCTGCTAATCCAGAAAAAGGTGTAAATGCAGTTTATAAAATGGCTAATGTAATCCAAAAGATACAACAATTAGTACCTCCAACTCATCCAGTTTTAGGTGATGGAATACTAGTTTTAACAGATATAAAATCTTCTCCATATCCAGGAGCTTCAGTAGTGCCAGATTACTGTAAAGCAACTTTTGACAGAAGATTATTAGTTGGTGAAACAAGAGAAGGAGTA
The DNA here is from genome assembly GCF_045899875.1 of Clostridioides sp. GD02377. Lineage (NCBI taxonomy): Bacteria > Bacillati > Bacillota > Clostridia > Peptostreptococcales > Peptostreptococcaceae > Clostridioides > Clostridioides sp. GD02377. The sequence continues at coordinate 245 of NZ_JBJODA010000070.1, read as the reverse complement.
TTAGCTCCAATACAAGCATTATTAGATGAAATGATGAAAGAAGACCCAGAGTTAAATGCAAAAGTTTCTTATGCAGTTGAAAAAGCTGATTGTTACACAGGAAATACTATAGAAAGTGAAAGATTCTTCCCAGGTTGGTTATATGATGAAGAGGATGAATTTGTTCAAGCAGCATATAAAGGATTAAAAGAAGCTGGAATAGATTCAGAAATAACTCAATACTCATTCTGTACAAATGGAAGCCA
>NZ_JBJODA010000069.1:0-717 GCF_045899875.1 Clostridioides sp. GD02377 | reverse complement strand
TTAAGTCAACGTAAAAAGTGGGCTAAAGGTACTTATACTTTTACAAATACTAATGTTAATAGTTTTTATTCGTATTATTCTTCTAGTAATATTCCTAAAACTCTTAGTATTCCTATGAATTTAAATTTTGTACCCAACCTTATTATTATTGATAGGTTTAGTATGTATGAAACTAATGGTTCATATGAACAAATTTTTTATGCTATTAATAACTTGAATATTCTATCTAGCATTGGTTATGTTCAAACTGGAAATGATTTTTTTCTATCTGCTTTTATGTGTATTAAAGATATTAGTAGTAAAAGTTTTACTTTAAGTACTTATCGTAAAAATAGTTATGAAGGTGGTCAAAGAGAATATCGTTGTAAAGCTGGAGAAAGTTTTACTTGGTATGCTTATGAATAGAAAAAGAAAGGTGGTAATTTAAATGAAAAGATGCAATAGAATAATTTATAATCAAGATGGGAAAATAATATTTCAAACAGGTGAAGCAACAGGAGATGTATCAGAGCATGATACAATAACAGAACTACATTACTTAGATATTGAATTTGGTAGTATAGACTATAGTAAACAGTATATAGAGTCAATAAATCCAGTTACAAAAGAACCTGTTGTCAAAGATATCGAAGTCGTTTTAACAGATGAACAAAAGAGATTAAAAACATTAGAAGAAGAATTAAGTATGTTAAAAGAAGAAAATAAAAATAGAGATAG
>NZ_JBJODA010000068.1:0-717 GCF_045899875.1 Clostridioides sp. GD02377 | reverse complement strand
ATTTGATTTGTACATATATAATTGTGGGTGCATAGCTCAGCTGGATAGAGCAACGCCCTTCTAAGGCGTGTGTCCGGGGTTCGAATCCCTGTGCGCTCACCACATATATTGGGGATTAGCCAAGTCGGTAAGGCACATGACTTTGACTCATGTATGCGTAGGTTCGAGTCCTGCATCCCCAGCCAAATAATATATTTGCTAAACTATATTTAAATTGTTTCTATTTTGAATATAGTTAGGTATGATTTTAAAGTAAGTTTAAGTATCTTAATGTGGAGAGGTGTCCGAGTGGTTTAAGGAGCTGGTCTTGAAAACCAGTGACTTCGAAAGGGGCCGTGGGTTCGAATCCCACCCTCTCCGCCAAATGCCCAGATAGCTCAGTCGGTAGAGCAGGGGACTGAAAATCCCCGTGTCGGTGGTTCGATTCCGCCTCTGGGCACCAAAGTATGGCGGTATAGCTTAGTTGGCTAGAGCGTTCGGTTCATACCCGAAAGGTCATAGGTTCGACTCCTATTACCGCTACTAAAATTTAATGTGGGCCATTAGCTCAGTTGGTTAGAGCGCCCGGCTCATAACCGGTAGGTCTGGGGTTCGAGTCCCTGATGGCCCACCACATTAAATTAAGCAAATAGCTTCGAGGTGTAGCGCAGTTTGGTAGCGCACATGGTTTGGGACCATGGGGCCGGGGGTTCGAGTCCCTTCACCTCGACCAATTAA
>NZ_JBJODA010000067.1:0-723 GCF_045899875.1 Clostridioides sp. GD02377 | reverse complement strand
GAAGTTAAATATTAATTGGGAAGGTGATGTTATGATTAAAGATTTATTTTCTATAGTCGCAATGAAAGGATTAGAAGTTTGTCAAATAGGAAAAAGTCTTTTCCTAGAAATGCCAGTTGACCTCGTATACACTGCAAAAAATTCTATGTCAGAGATGAGAGAACCTACAGTAGATTTAGTAAGAGAAGTTTGTAGTAAGATTTGTGTAGGAGCCATTGAAGTAGTTGAAAATAAAGTAATAAATACTATAGATAATAGTATTTATTATATTTCAAATTTATTTGAATTACTGGAAAGAGTTGAAAAAGGAGTTGCAACAGAAAAAGAGATAATTATTTTACTTGGAATAGCAAATAAGCTTAATTTAAAAATTAGAGATACAAAAGATTTACTAAGTCATAAAAATGAGTTTTTGGAAACTCATAAAAAATAATTGACTATTAACATTATGATAATTTAAGGGGAACCTTATCTCATTTACTTTTCTTTCTCATTGGGGGAAAGGAGAGGGGGGTAAGGGGGGTGAGGTATGGGGGATAAGTGGGTTTGAATAATATGCCCGCAAGGGCAATAAGGTTTATAAGAAAAAGGGTTTTAGAAATCGGAAAGAAATAAAAAAAATAGAGTCAGGAATGATAAGAGGAAAAAAGTTTAGAACTAAGAATCGGCAAATTGCAAGGGAGCATATAGCAAGCAAAGGAAAAGCTGAAAGATAAAAGAGTT
>NZ_JBJODA010000066.1:0-735 GCF_045899875.1 Clostridioides sp. GD02377 | reverse complement strand
TAGGAGGTGGTAGTTTGGCTACAGATAAAAGTTATTACACGATATTAACAAACATAGGTAAGGCTAAAATAGCAAACGCAAGTTTAGTAGGAGGAAAAGTTGATTTTGTCAAGATTCAACTTGGAGATGGTGGAGGAAATGAGTATAATCCTACAGAGGAACAAACCATATTAAAAAATGTAGTTTGGGAAGGTAAAGTAGGAAACGTCAAAACTGATGAAAGTATGACAAATTGCTTGATTTTAGAGAGTCTAATACCTGCTAGTGCTGGTGGATTTGTAGTTAGAGAGATAGGTTATTTAGATACAGAGGGTAATTTACTTGCTATTTCTAAGTATAGGTCAGCATATAAACCTAGATTGGAAGATGGAGCAGTTATTGATATGAAGGTAAAAACTATTTTTGTTGTATCTAATGTTAATAATATAGAGCTTAAAATTGACCCTACAATAATTTTTGCTACATTAAAAGATTTGCAAGATTTAGAGGCTAAAATAGATGCTATTGACACTAAAATTGATACAACTAAAACAGAGTTAACAAGCAACATAGAAACTACTAAGACAGAGTTAAACAATAAAATAGGTGATACAACACTCCTTGAAACAACAGATAAAACAAATATAGTTAGTGCATTAAATGAGGTAAAAACTAGTGTAGATAGCATAGAAACAACAGCAGAGAAAACAAGTTATAACAATGCAACAAGTAATCTTACTGCTACAAATGTTCAAG
>NZ_JBJODA010000065.1:0-746 GCF_045899875.1 Clostridioides sp. GD02377 | reverse complement strand
GATTTATTAGATAGGAGGTGGTAGTTTGGCTACAGAAAAAAGTTACTATACAATATTAACAAATGTAGGTAAAGCTAAGATAGCAAATGCAAGTATAGTAGGAGAAAAAGTTGACTTTGCTAAGATTCAACTTGGAGATGGTGCAGGAAGTGAATATAATCCAACAGAAGAGCAAACAGTACTCAAAAATGTAGTTTGGGAAGGTAATGTAGGAAATGTTAAAACTGATGAAGACTTGGCAAATTGTCTAATTTTAGAGAGTCTTATACCTGCAAATGCTGGAGGCTTTATAGTTAGAGAGATAGGTTATTTAGATACAGAAGGTAATTTACTTGCTATATCAAAATATAGGTCAGCATACAAGCCTAGATTAGAAGATGGAGCAGTTATTGACATGAAGGTAAAAACTATTTTTGTTGTATCTAATGTTAATAATATAGAGCTTAAAATTGACCCTACAATAATTTTTGCTACATTAAAAGATTTACAAGATTTAGAGGCTAAAATAGATACTGTTGACACTAAAATAGACACAACTAAAACAGAGTTAGTAAGCAACATAGAAACTACTAAAACAGAATTAAACAATAAAATAGGTGATACAACACTACTTGAAACAACAGATAAAACAAATATAGTTAGTGCATTAAATGAGGTGAAAACTAGTGTAGATAGCATAGAAACAACAGCAGAAAAAACAAGTTATAATAATGCAACAAGTAATCTTACTGCTACAAATGTTCAAG
>NZ_JBJODA010000064.1:0-762 GCF_045899875.1 Clostridioides sp. GD02377 | reverse complement strand
TGATATAGTTAGATGGTAGCGGTAATAGGAGTCGAACCTATGACCTTTCGGGTATGAACCGAACGCTCTAGCCAACTAAGCTATACCGCCGTATTTCTGGTGCCCAGAGGCGGAATCGAACCACCGACACGGGGATTTTCAGTCCCCTGCTCTACCGACTGAGCTATCTGGGCAAATGGTGGGCCTAGCTGGACTCGAACCAGCGACCTCACGCTTATCAGGCGTGCGCTCTAACCACCTGAGCTATAGGCCCTTTTCTTGGTCGAGGTGAAGGGACTCGAACCCCCGGCCCCATGGTCCCAAACCATGTGCGCTACCAAACTGCGCTACACCTCGAAATTTCATTTACTATTTTATACTACTCTAAAATCTATTTTTTTTCAAGTCCTTTTTAATTTGGCAGGGGTGGAGGGACTCGAACCCCCGGCGCACGGTTTTGGAGACCGACGCTCTACCAACTGAGCTACACCCCTATGAAGAATAATGGACCTTCAGGGACTCGAACCCCAGACCTACCGGTTATGAGCCGGGCGCTCTAACCAACTGAGCTAAAGGTCCAAGTTGGTCGAGGTGAAGGGACTCGAACCCCCGGCCCCATGGTCCCAAACCATGTGCGCTACCAAACTGCGCTACACCTCGTTTTTAAATGGCGGAGAAGGAGGGATTCGAACCCTCGCACCGGTTACCCAGCCTAATCCCTTAGCAGGGGATCCTCTTGAGCCACTTGAGTACTTCTCCAAATTTAAGTCCTATTTATTTACT
>NZ_JBJODA010000063.1:0-794 GCF_045899875.1 Clostridioides sp. GD02377 | reverse complement strand
CTCAACTAAAAAGTTAGTTCTTGCTCCACCTAAAACTACTAATGAGACTGGCAGACCAAATGTAAAGATAGAGCCTAAGAGGGTCGATTCTGTTAATGCTCCAAGTGGTAAGACTTATACAGTCAAAGCGGGTGATAGCCTTTGGTCAATCTGTCAAAAACAACTTGGTAATGGTTCTTTATATAAAAAAGTATATGAGTTAAATAAAGCTATGATGGATAAGGCTAACAAGGGCAAAAATTTATCAAAATACACCATCTATAAAGGGCAGGTGTTAAAACTTGGCTGATGATTTAGTTTTGGCGAATGATAGAGATATAAGACTAGTAATAGCTCATTTGGATGATTTCTATGAACCTGCCATTTTAGATGGAATTACATGGGAGATTGAAAGACGAGGGACACCAAGCAAGTTAGAATTTACAATAGTTATGGATGATATACTACAGTTTTGCGAAGGCAACTCCGTAAGGTTATATTACAAGGGCATTGGCATATTTTATGGATATATATTTCAAAAAAAGAGAGATAAGGAAAATCATATTAAAATTGTTGCATATGACCAGTTGAGATACTTTAAAAATAAAGATACTTATGTATATAGTAATAAAACTGCAAGCGAACTTGTAAAAATGTTAGCTAAAGATTTTAATTTAAAATACAATGTCATAGAAGATACAAAATATAAAATATCTAGAATAGAAGAAAATAAAACTTTATTTGATATGGTTTTAACTGCACTAGATGATACTTTAAGAGAGAAAAAAGAAATGTATGTACTTTACGATGACTTC
>NZ_JBJODA010000062.1:0-873 GCF_045899875.1 Clostridioides sp. GD02377 | reverse complement strand
TCAGTTAGATAAGGTACTGGAAATAGTAGATAATTATAAGTTACCTACAGTTCTTGAAGAAGAAATAAGATTATTAAACAGTCAACTATCAATAGTAAGTTAAGAAAAAAGAAGAAGGAGTGCTCCCACACTCCAGTTGTCAAAAATCTAAAACTGTCATTACAACATTATTATAACATAAATAATTGATAGGAGTGTGTGAGTATGTCTAAAACTAAAAAAGAGTTTTTTAATGCAACTAAGAAACAACTTTCTAATTATAAACAATTAAATGCAAATATAATAAAATTAAAAAATGAAATACAAATGTTGAAAGATAATTCAGTTGGAGATTTAACAAAAGCTATAAGTTATGATAGTGTCAAAACAGGAAAAACAAACAAAACTAGTAATATGATTGAGGATGCTATTGTTAATGTATCAGACTTAATAACAGAAAAAGAAATAGAATTATATGAGTCAGAAATAATTAAATCTACCATAGATTTAGCTATAAGGAACTTAAAACCTATACACAAACAAATCATAACATACAAATATATTGAAGGCTTAGAATGGAGTTTAATAGTTGATAAGGTATATTTAGAAGAAAGACAATTGAGAGAAAGAGCTAATCAAGCTATAAATTCAATATCAATAGCATTATTTGGAAAGAAAGCATTAATAGAGCAGGAACCACTTTTTGAATTGTTAGATTACAGACTAAGTTAGACTATGAATTTTAATTGCCGAAAATGTGCCGTTTTTTTAATTTTAGACATGAGATAATAGTATTGTGGAAATGAAAAATTTCCCTCTCAAAACTTAATAATTGGCTAGGGTTAAGGGATTGCCCTAGTCACTATGAACAGACTAGGCAGGGCATGAGGATGT
>NZ_JBJODA010000061.1:0-913 GCF_045899875.1 Clostridioides sp. GD02377 | reverse complement strand
CGTTTTCTAAATCTTTTAAGGTGTTTTGTAGTGAAAATTTGTCAGGTTCTTTAAGCCACTTTAATCCTTTTTTTAAATTGGTCAAATCAGAACTGCACTGTTTATAAGTAAAAGTTTCTTTATCATTTTCATAAACTTCTATTTTTTTAGCAAGATATTTATTATATACAAATCTACAACATCCAAAAGTTTTGTTAATTAACTCTTGTTGCTTTTTATTTGGATACATTCTAAACTTATATGATTTTTCCACTACTATCACCTCACTTTACTTGCTTTTTCTGATTATTAATATATCTTCTTATCTGTTCTTCTGTATTTTCTGATACAGTAGCAACGAAATAATTAGGATTCCAAAGATGTCCTCCCCATAATTTCTTTTTCAACTGTTCTCCATGTTTTTTCATTAACAACCTTGCCGATACACCTTTTAATGCTTTTATCATATCTAGTATATAGTGTTGTGGTGAACAATTTATTAGTAAATGTATGTGGTCTTTATCACTATTACATTCTAATATTTGAAATTTATTATCTTTAGCTATTTTATTTAATATATTAATTAAATCTTCTTCAATTTCATTTGTTAATACTGGATGTCTATATTTTACACACCATACTATATGGTATTGTATTAAATACACATACCCTCTACCATGAGTCACTTCCATTTTTCATCACCCAACATAATATTAACAAGTACAATTTTTTAAAACAAGTTTTTTGAAGGTTTTATATTCATTTTTAAATAACATATGTAAGAACCATAAGTTTTGACTTTTATCATTTTTGAGGTTGTCGTTCACATAAGTTCGCTACTACCTATGCAGTTCTCTTATGAACTTCTTACACTTTCATGCAAGCACAGACTATATCTTATCCTTCGGCGTTATCCGTTAAGGTCTACCCACTT
>NZ_JBJODA010000060.1:0-962 GCF_045899875.1 Clostridioides sp. GD02377 | reverse complement strand
GAAAATAATGGGAGATATAGATGGACTGGGTCTAAAACAATAGAAATACCAACTATATCTACAACTGGAAGGGTAGATTCAAACAGAGATACAATAGCAGTAGCTCAAAGAAACTATGATAATGCTTGGGAACCCAAGGTATTAACTAACCAAAGAAAATGGTCAACATTAGTTCATCCAGCAGATATTGACCAAACTAATCATGTAGCTTCAATAGGTAATATAACTCAAGTATACAATGAAGAACAAAAGTTCCCTGAAATGGACGCTTATTGTATATCTAAAATATATGCTGATTGGACATCACTAGGCAAAGTAGCAGATACAACAGTTATTACAACTGCAAATGTCTTAGAAATATTTGATATGATGATGGAAAGAATGACAGAAGCTAGGGTTCCAGAGAATGGAAGAATATTGTATGTTACACCAGTGATAAACACTCTTATTAAAAATGCTAAAGAAATACAAAGAACGGTAAATATAAAGGATGCTGGGACTTCTCTTAATCGTCAAACAACTGATATAGATACAGTAAAGATAATTAAAATTCCATCAGCACTTATGAAAACTGCATATGATTTTACAACTGGATGGAAAGCAGGAGCAGGAGCTAAACAAATAAATATGTCTTTAATACATCCATCTGCAGTAATTACACCAGTTTCTTATCAGTTCGCTACTTTAGACGAACCAAGAGCAGTTACAGAAGGAAAATACTTGTACTTTGAAGAAAGTTTTGAGGATGTATTTATATTAAATAAAAAAGCTGATGCAATACAATTTGTTGTTGAAGCGTAGAAAAGGAGTGATATATAGTGCCACAAGTAAGGAAATTAAATAGAATATTAACTATAGAAGAATGTAGGATAGATGATTTCTTAGAAATGGGATATGACTTAATAGATGAAACTGGTAAGGCAATAAAGTATGGTAAGTCGTTAAATATAAAAGATTTGGTA
>NZ_JBJODA010000059.1:0-963 GCF_045899875.1 Clostridioides sp. GD02377 | reverse complement strand
AACCAAATCCTTTACATTTAAAGACTTACCATATTTTACTGCCTTACCAGTTTCATCTATCAAGTCATATCCCATTTCTAAGAAATCATCTATTTTACATTCTTCTATAGTTAATATTCTATTTAGTTTCTTTACTTGTGGCACTATATATCACTCCTTTTTCTACGCTTCAACAACAAATTGTATAGCATCAGCTTTTTTATTTAATATAAATATATCCTCAAAACTTTCTTCAAAATAGAAATATTTTCCCTCTGTAACTGCTGTTGGTTCGTCTAACTTAGAGAATTGATAAGAAACAGGTGTAATTACTGCTGATGGATGAACTAAACACATAAATATTTGCTTAGCTCCTGCCCCTACTTTCCAACCAGCTGTAAAATCATATGCAGTTTTCATGAGGTTAGATGGAACCTTAATTATTTTAACTGTGTCAATATCAGTTGTTTGACGATTAAGAGAAGTCCCACCATCTTTTATGTTTACTGTTCTTTGTATTTCTTTAGCGTTCTTAATAAGTGTATTTACTACTGGTGTAACATAAAGTATTCTTCCATTTTCGGGTACCCTAGCTTCTGTCATTTTCTCCATTAAAGTGTCAAATACTTCTAATACATTAGCTGTTGTAAGAACAGTTGTATCTGCTGTGTTACCTAGTGCTGTCCAATCAGCATGTATTTTAGATATGCAGTAGGCATCCATTTCAGGGAACTTTTGTTCTTCATTGTATACCTTTGTGATGTTGCCTATTGAAGCTACATGATTAGTTTGGTTAATGTCTGCTGGATGAACTAATGTTGACCATTTTCTCTGATTAGTTAATGCTTTAGATTCCCAAGCATTATCATAGTTTCTTTGAGCTACTGCGATTGTATCTCTATTTGAATCTACCCTTCCAGTCGTGCTTATAGTTGGTATTTCTATTGTTTTAGACCCAGTCCATCTATATCTTCCATTGTTTGG
>NZ_JBJODA010000058.1:0-1032 GCF_045899875.1 Clostridioides sp. GD02377 | reverse complement strand
CCAGTTAAATAAGGTACTGGAAATAGTAGATGATTATAAGTTACCTACAGTTCTTGAAGATGAAATAAGATTATTAAATAGTCAATTATCAATAGTAAGTTAAAGCAAAAATAGACTTTTCCTCTTCAAAGGGGAAAACCTTCAATTAAAAAAGAAAAAGGAGTGCTTTCACACTCCACTTGTCAAAAATATAAAACTTTTATGCAAAATTATTATAACATAAACAGGAGTGTGAAAGTATGGATAATAATACCAATAAAAAAGAAATATTCAAGACTGTAGAAGGAAGATTGCATCATTATAAATTTTTAAATGCAGAGATTAAAAATCTTGAATTAGATATAGAGAGTAGAGAGAATGAAATATTTGGATGTAAGGCTATTGGATATGGTGAGAAAGTAAGTCCAACATATGCTTTTAATTCAAGTGTGGAAGATGAAGTTATTAAAAAGGAAAGAGATATTGCGAGATTAAAGAAGATAAAAAAAGATAAGGAAATTGAAAAGAAGAAAATAGAAAATGCACTTACATGCTTAGATATAAGGGAAGAACATTTCTTTAAATTATTTTATAATAGTAAGACTAAAAATAGCATGGTCTATATATCGCTTAAAATGAGTTTAGATGAAAAAACTTGTAGATGTACAAGAAATATGTTGGTTTATAAAATTATGGATATGCTTTATCCAAAGCTTAGAGAAAGTGAATTACCATTATTCAAAAACTAAAAAATTCCCGACTTTTTCCCGAAAAATTCCTATTTTATTCCCGACTTTCTCCCGTTTTTAATTAAAAAAGCATGAGATAATAGTATTGTGGAAATGAAGATTTCCCTCTCAAAATTAAATAGTTGGCTAGGGTTAAGGGATTGCCCTAGCCACAATACAATAATAGAGAAAGCAATAATATATTTGCGGATATGTTATAGATAAAAAAGGATGCCAAATTTGCACGCTCTATTATTTTAAAAGGCTCAGATGTCAGCGACAGAGAACCTTTTATATGAACAGACTAGGCAGGGCATGAGGATGC
>NZ_JBJODA010000057.1:0-1057 GCF_045899875.1 Clostridioides sp. GD02377 | reverse complement strand
TCTAATAAATCGTAATCTCTTGGTATCCAAATCCATTACCACTCATAATCTTAATCTCTCCTTGTGTTTCAATGTCGCTAGGCGACCAAGGATAAATTGTAATCTCATGTCCTGTAATAGTAGTTGCTCCAAAGTACATACCATTATCTTTGCTAACTAAAACTCTAGTATAATCTAAAGTCATGTTACAAGGTTTGATACTACTTACAAAAGAATGAACTTCCTCAAACCAGTCTTGATTCCTTGCGTCACTCTCTAAATGAATGTTATAAGCGGCATTATTTATAGTTAATTCATAGTTTCCTTCTCCAACAATTGAATCTAACCAGTTTCTTAAAAATCGTTCTGAATAAGGTAATTTACTTATATATTTACTAAAAATCCTAAATCTTCTATCTTCCAAACTCTCATTACTTTTTGGAACTATAGACATTATTTTTTCCCATCTCTTTACTCCGCTTATGGTCAAATCCTCTAGAAATTGGTCATTTAATACATCATCTAATTTATCATGTAGTATCTTTATTTCTTTGTTATCTGCATTAAATGCTTTTATATATTCTTCTTTATCTTGCAGAATTTGTGGTAAGTAACTTATTAGATTTATCTCTTTATCCAACTACTTCACCTCTTACTACTATGCTATTACTATCTATTGTTAGATTAGATTTGGCATCATTTATCATTGTGTTTGCAATGTCTAATACTCCATCAATACTTAGCAAACGAGTTTCTATCTGAGATATACGAACTATTAAGTTCTCTTCATCTTCCCAACTCATATTTAACTCATTTAAATAATCGTCAATTGTTTCTTCTGCTATAGTCTTTATATTCTCCCAAGCATAGCCACTCTTGTATGTTATCTCTGCTGATATGTTTATAGTTGTACTCACGACTCCTGTAACAGTAACTTTATGTCCTATAGGTGCTAATCCAATACCTTCTCCTTGATTTTGTATAGGGTCAATTTCTTCTTGAACTAAATTAACTAAGTCAGCAGATGGTACTTTGAAGTTAGAGTTAATTATTACTAACTTAACAGTTCCTCCACCAT
>NZ_JBJODA010000056.1:0-1179 GCF_045899875.1 Clostridioides sp. GD02377 | reverse complement strand
TTTCCAGCAATTCAAGTAGTATTGGATAGGTTCTATCCTATCTCTACATATAAGTTTCCCTATACGCTGACTATTTTAGCTACTAACTCATGACTAAAGTCACAAGTGTGTGTAGCTATTTTTTAATCAAAGTCATTTCCATAAGCAGATGTAAACTTTGTATATATTAAAGACAATCCATGACCATTATTACTACGAATACCTGCTTTTATTTTGTCTATACTATTTTCCTCCAAAATAGTTCCATTATTATGAATTTCCATAATCGCATACTCAGAATCTACTCTTGCAATTATTTCTACTCTTTTTTCTGTATCAATATCTCTAAACCCATGTGTAAAAGCATTTTCTACAATAGGTTGAATAAAGTTAAAAGGTACAGAAAGACTGTATAGCTTCTTAGGAATAAGATAATTTACTTTAAGTGCATCTCCATAGCGTAATTTCTGTAAGTTTAAATAATTTTTAATATATAATATTTCCGATTCTAATTCTACAAAGCGTAAATCAGACCTCATTGTATATCTAAACATTTTAGATAAATCTATTATTGCACTATATAAATCATAACTACCATCATCAAGTGCTATACTTGCCATTGAATTTAGGGTATTAAATAAAAAATGATGATTTATCCTTAAGTTAGTAACCATATCTTGAGCTACTTTTAAATTCATTTCCAGTTGCTCTCCATAATGATATGTTCTTGCAATAGTATTCTCCTTTTCTTGCAAATCCTTTCTTATATCATTGAATGAACAAAAATTTATTATGTTTTTAGATATTTGTTTTAAGAGACGTTTTATACTTCTAGCAGCACCTTCTGGTATATCATATAAATTACTATGTGTTGTATCTAAGTTTAAATCAGATAATAATACATATCCACCCCTTATGACGCCTATACTATTGTTTTTATACAGTATTGGGATGTTATATATTGTTATCCCATGCTTACATACAAATTGGTTACTACTTTTTCGATTCATACAATCACAATTTTGAGGAAATTTCATAGGATTACATTTTTCAAAGCAAAATAAAGGAAAGTAAGGATTTTTTAAAACTATATTCCATGAATCATCATATATAATCAATGGAATTTTAAATGGGTCTATAAATTGACCACGAATTGATTCTATTGCTGCATATAAGTTTAAAGTACTTTCGCTATAATTT
>NZ_JBJODA010000055.1:0-1235 GCF_045899875.1 Clostridioides sp. GD02377 | reverse complement strand
AACAAGTAATCCAATGCAAATTGCATTTGGAACTATAGAAAGTGTTAATCCTTTGATAGTTAAGATAGAGCAAAAAGCATCTTTTGAAGAATTTTTTTTAATACAAACAGATACATTTAAAAGATATGCTGATAAAAAAATAGGAGACAAATTGGTTTTAATAAGAATGCAAGGAGGGCAACAATACTTGATTTTAGATAGGATGTGATGAAGTGATACCAACAGACACTATTGACTATGATATTGAAGATGTATCAATTATAAATTTCAATGTAAGGCAAGAACCAAGTAAAACATTTAAACTGAATATGGAGAGAAATAAAGTAGATGGTATTTGTGATGATGTTGAGGCATTAAAACAGACCATCTTTTTGATTTTGAATACTGAAAGATATGAGCACCTTATTTATTCTCGGAATTATGGGGTCGAGTTGAACGACCTTATCGGAGAACCTGTCTCATATGTAATACCCGAACTTGAAAGACGAATCAAAGAAGCACTAATTCAAGATGATAGAATTGAAAATGTAGATAATTTTGAGTTTGAAAATCAAAAAGGAAAGTTCCAGTGTAAATTTATTGTCCATACCAAATATGGAAATATCAAAGCAGAGAAGGTGGTGAGTATTTAGTGTTTGAATTAATGACATTTGAAAATATAATTAAAAGAATGTTAGATAGTGTACCTGACACGTTTGACAAGCGAGAGGGTTCTATAATATATAATGCCTTGGCACCAGTCGCTATCGAATTGACAGAGACATACATTGCCATGGATGAAATGTTAGACCAAACATTTGTAGATACTGCTAGTTACTATTATTTAGAAAAAAGATGCAAAGAGCGAGGAATCACAACTTTACCAGCCACTAATACAATTGCAAAAGGAGTCTTTAATATAGATATTCCTCTTGATTCAAGATTCAATCTAGGAGAATACAATTATATTGCAACTGAAAGGATTAGTGAAGGTATATATAAGATGAAATGTGAAACTGCTGGACCTGTATTTGAGTTGGGACAATTAATACCTATCGAATATATAGATAGTCTTGAAACTGCTGAGTTAACTGAGATACTAATTAATGGAGAAGATGAAGAAAGTGAAGATAGTTTGAGACAAAGATACTATGATAGTTTAAACTCACAAAGTTTCGGTGGGAATATACAAAACTATAAGGATGAAGTTAATAAATTGCCTGATGTTGGAGGAGTTAAGGTTTATCCTGTTTGGA
>NZ_JBJODA010000054.1:0-1236 GCF_045899875.1 Clostridioides sp. GD02377 | reverse complement strand
AACAAGTAATCCAATGCAAATTGCATTTGGAACTATAGAAAGTGTTAATCCTTTAGTAGTTTATATAGAACAAAAAGCATCTTTTGATGAATTCTTTTTAATACAAACAGAAACATTTAAAAGATATACAGATAAAAAGATAGGAGATAAATTAGTTTTAATTCGTATGCAAGGAGGACAACAATATTTAATTTTAGATAGGATGTGATAAAGTGATACCAACAGACGCTATTGACTATGATATAGAAGATGTATCAATTATAAATTTTGATGTGAGGCAAGAACCAAGTAAGACTTTTAAACTGAATACAGAAAAATCTAAGATAGATGGTATTTGTGATGATGTGGAAGCATTAAAACAGACCATCTTTTTAATTTTAAATGTAGAGAGATACCAACACCTAATATACAGCAGGAATTATGGAGTTGAGTTAAATGACTTAATTGGAGAACCTATAACTTTTGTAATACCAGAACTTGAAAGACGTATTAAGGAAGCACTAATTCAAGATGATAGAATTGAAAATGTAGATAATTTTGAGTTTGAAAATATAAAAGGAAAAGTACATTGTAAGTTTATGGTTCATACCAAATATGGAAATTTAAATTCAGAGAAGGTGGTGAGTGTATAATTGTTTGAATTAATGACATTTGAAAATATAATTAAAAGAATGTTAGATAGTGTACCAGATACTCTTGATAAGAGAGAAAGTTCTATAATATATAATGCTCTTGCACCAGTTGCTATAGAACTATCAGAGACATATATTGCAATGGATGAATTACTAGACCAAACTTTTGTAGATACTGCTAGTTATTACTATTTAGAGAAAAGATGTAAAGAGAGAGGAATTACACCACTATCCGCTACTAATACAATTACAAAAGGAGTGTTTAATATAGATATTCCTCTTGATTCAAGATTTAACCTAGGAGAGTATAATTATATAGCAATTGAAAGGATTAGCGAGGGAATATATAAAATGAAATGCGAAACTACTGGACCTGTATTTGAGTTGGGACAATTAATACCTATTGAATATATAGATAGTCTTGAAACTGCCGAACTAACTGAAATCTTGATAAATGGAGAAGATGAAGAGTCAGAGGACAGTTTAAGACAAAGATACTATGATAGTCTAAATTCACAGAGTTTTGGTGGAAATATACAAAATTACAAGGATGAAGTTAACAAAATACAAGACGTTGGAGGAGTTAAGGTTTATCCAGTTTGGG
>NZ_JBJODA010000053.1:0-1512 GCF_045899875.1 Clostridioides sp. GD02377 | reverse complement strand
GGAAGATTAACACTAAAAAATGTTGCATCAATGAAATTAGATATAGTAATGGACAATGATGTAATAGAAGACTTTGATTATAATTCTTCTATTGATAGTGATACTTATACAAAAATTAAACTTGTGAGAGACAATGAAGAAACAAGTAAAAGAGATGTGTATATTGCTCAAGATTCTACACATATGAGAAGTTGGGGAATACTTCAAATGTTTGATACAGTAGACAAGAACATGAGCGAAGCAGAGATAAAACAAAAATGTGATATACTTTTAAAACTATATAATAAGAAAACTAAGTCGCTAAGTTTAAAAAACGCAATTGGAGATATTAGAGTGAGAGCAGGTTGTTTAGTACCTGTTTTTTTGTCGTTAGGAGATATAGAGTTACAAAATTATATGTTAGTTGAGAAAGTAAAGCATACCTTTGAAAATAACAGTCATTTTATGGATTTGACTCTTGTTGATGGAGACGAATTTGCTTCTTATTCTTCATCAAGCTATAGTAGTGGAAATACAAATAATAAAGACGAAAAGAAAAATGGTCCTGCACAGAGTACTACAAGCAAAGAAGACAATGATATGATAAATAAATTGAATAAAGTATTTAAAAATAAGTTATCAAATACAGGAAATATATTTGTTAAATATTCTAATGCTTACAAAGTAAATGCAGCTTTAATGGCTGCTATTTCTATACATGAAACTGAAAATGGAAATTCTCCACTTTGTAAGAATAAAAATAATTTCTTCGGGATGAAAGGTATGTCTTTTTCTTCTGTAGATGAAGGAATAAAAAGAGGTATTAGTAATCTATCAAGAAATTACATCCATACAGGAAGAAAAACATTAGAAAGCATAAGAGATAAGTATGCTCCACTTTATGATAGCCATCTTAATAAAGATTGGGTGCCAGGAGTAGGTAAGTTTTATAAACAAATAACAGGAAGTACCTATAGTCCTAATAATTCAGGTACAGGAGTCGGAAGTAATGAAGAAGCAGAAAAGAATTTAAAAGATACAACTTATCAAGTTCAAAATAATAACAATGCTAATACATCCACGAGCAATAGTTCTAAAGCAGATAAACTAATTAGTATAGCTAAAAGTAAATTAGGTTGTAAATATATATACGGAGCAACGGGACCTAATAATTTTGATTGTAGTGGATTCACTCAATGGTGTTATAAACAAATAGGTATAAGCATCCCTAGAACAGTTGCAACACAAAGTAAAGTAGGTAAGGCTGTAGATTTAAAAGATAGAAGTAAGTGGAAAGCAGGAGATTTACTATGTAGAGTTGGTGGAGGTAGTAGTAATCACGTAATGATGTATCTTGGAAACGGTCAAATGATTCATTCGCCACAGACTGGTGATGTAGTAAAAATACAATCAGTTGATTCATATAGAAAAGGAAAAGCATATACACATGTGAGAAGATTTATATAAGTGAGGTGATAAAGTGTCACAGGAATTATTACAAGTAATCAAGAAGGCTGCAATGGATGCAGTAGA
>NZ_JBJODA010000051.1:0-1636 GCF_045899875.1 Clostridioides sp. GD02377 | reverse complement strand
TCTACTGCATCCATTGCAGCCTTCTTGATTACTTGTAATAATTCCTGTGACACTTTATCACCTCGCTTATATAAATCTTCTCACATGTGTGTATGCTTTACCTTTATAATAAGAATCAACTGACTGTGTTTTTACCACTTCACCAGTCCTAGGGGAATGAATTATTTGATTGTTTCCAATATACATTACAACATGATTATTACTTCCTCCGCCAATTCGACACAATAAATCTCCTGCTTTCCACTTGCTTCTATCTTTTAAATCTACTGCTTTTCCTGCTTTACTTTGTGCAGAAGCAGTACGAGGAATGTTTATACCTATTTGCTTATAACACCACTGTATAAGCCCACTACAGTCAAATGTATTAGGACCTTCTGCTCCATACACATAATTACAACCCAGTTTACTTTTAGCTATACTAATTAATTTATCTGCTTTAGAGCCATTGTTTGTAGATGTATTAGCATTATTATTTTGAACTTGATAAGTTGTATCTTTTAAATTCTTTTCTGCTTCTTCATCACTCCCAATTCCTGTACCACTTGAATTATCGTAATTACTCCCTGTTATCTGCTTATAAAATGCACCTACACATTTTACCCATTCTTTATCTGAACTTGAAGAATACTTATTTCTGATACTTTCTAATGTTTTTCTACCTTGATAGATATAGTTTCTTGATAAATTACTTATACCTCTTTTTATTCCTTCATCAGTACTTGAAAAACTTAAATACTTTCCATCTCTTCTCATTCCAAAGAAATTATTTTTAGTGTTTGCAATGTTTGAAGTACCCCTAGCTGATTCGTGCATTGATATTGCAGCCATTAAAGCTGGATTAACTTTATAAGCATTTGAGTATTTAACAAAGGCATTCCCTGTATTTGATAATTTCCCTTTAAGTAGTTTATTAATTTTATTAGCCATTTCAGTATCTTCTTTGCTTGTAGTGCTTTGTGCAGTGCCATTTTGTTTCTCATTTTTATTATTACTATTTCCGCTTGAGTAGGAACTTGAAGAATAAGAAGCAAACTCGTCTCCATCAACAAGTGTCAAATCCATAAAATGCGAATTATTTTCAAAAGTATGTTTTACTTTCTCAACTAACATGTAATTTTGCAACTCTATATCTCCTAACGACAAAAAAACAGGTACTAAGCAACCTGCTCTTACTCTAATATCTCCAATTGCGTTTTTTAAACTTAATGACTTAGTTTTCTTATTATATAGTTTTAAAAGTATATCGCATTTTTGTTTTATCTCTGCTTCACTCATGTTCTTGTCTACTGTATCAAACATTTGAAGTATTCCCCAACTTCTCATATGTGTAGAATCTTGTGCAATATAAACATCTCTTTTACCTGACTCCTCGTTGTCTCTTACAAGTTTAATCTTTGTGTAAGTATCACTATCAATCGAAGAATTGTAGTCAAAGTCCTCTATGACATCATTATTCATAACAGTATCTAATTTCATTGATGCAACATTCTTTAATGTTATTCTTCCAAAGTCATCATAGAGTACATACATTTCCTTTTTCTCTCTTAAAGTATCATCTAGGGCAGTCAATATCATATCAAATAAAGTTTTATTTTCTTCTATTCTAGATATTTTATATTTTGTATCTTCTATGACG
>NZ_JBJODA010000050.1:0-1655 GCF_045899875.1 Clostridioides sp. GD02377 | reverse complement strand
TCTACATCAAAGGATTTAAATGCAACCAGATTATCTGGGAATGATAGAAAAGATACAAATGCTAGAGTCATAAATGAATTTTATGGAAAAGTTAACAATGCTTATATAGCTAAAGATGGTTCAGGAAATGAAGCTGAGCTAACAGATGCTTTAGTTGTTTCTAATTTAGCTGCTAAAGATAACTCTATAGTTGTTTTAGGTAATAATGGTTTATCTGATAGTCAAAAAGAAATGTTAAAAAGAACTAATCCAGAGAAGATAACAAAAATAAATAATGGAGAAAATGATAAGACATATTCTGATGCATTAGGAGTATTTAATAGAAATGATTCAAATACTCAAAATAACCAAAGTGTAGCTGGAATAAAAGTTAATGGAAGTAAGATAGCTATAGCTCCACAAAAGGATATGACAATAACTAGAAACTATCCTAAAGGTGGTACTTATATAATAGGTACAGAGATAAAAGGTCAAATAAATGTTAAATATGGTGACCCAATTAGAGGTGCTCATGGATATGGGTGTACGACTCAAGAAGAATATGATAAGGTATTAAACTGGGGATTAAATGCTATGAGTACATTAGATTTAAATAAATGTCCAGATTGGGTTTATTGGTCAAAATATTATAAAACTGGAAATATACCAGATGATGAATATGTAGATTCTACATTGAATTCAGTAGATTTAGGTGAAACTTATGAAGCATGGAAAATAGAAAATAAATATTTACTTTATGCTCTTGATAAAGGGATTATGTCTAAAAATGATATAGAGCAATTAATTATATTTAAAAGTGCCCTTGGCCACGCTATAAGACAAAAGCCTAGTACAACAGACCCATTAGATGCTTCTCCAGCTTCTGCATACGATGTTCTATTTAGACACAAATCTGATTGTGATGCAAGTGCTCAAGTATATCTAATGATAAGTGATTTATGTGGAGCTAATGGTGCAATAATTGGAGATAGAAGTCATGCTGACTATTATATGTTAAGTGGCAATTATTGGTGGATAAATGGTGCAATGCCAGACAACTTTAAGAAGAATGATAATATTTTCAAAATGTGTGTTTTAGCTGCACCTGCATATAATATAGACTATTTATGGGAATAGATAGTTATAAAAAACCACCTTTTTAGGTGGGTTTTTATATTTATTTTATTAGGATTTCATAGTCAGGGGGATTATAAATGGTTTTTAAGAAAAGTATACATAGGAAAAGAAAGGATAGTAGCCTTTTTGTAAGTCTACTTATTAGTTCAGCATTATTTAGTTTTTCATACAATAGTGTTTATGCTGATGGAGCAGATAATAATTTAAAAACAGACTCTATTCAAGCACAAAATAATTTTAATACAGCAATAAGTGTATCAAAACATGGTTGGAACTCTTCTAAGAATATTGTTTTAATAAAAGACAAAGCTCTAGCTGATTCTTTAGCAGTTATACCCTTAGCAAAAGCTTTAGATGCTCCAATACTTATAACTGACAAAGACTCTATACCTGAATCTACTCTTAATGAAATTTCAAGACTTGGAGCTAAAAACATAACTCTAATAGGTGGACTAAATTCTATCTCTGATTCTGTAGTTAATACACTAAAGAATAAGGGTTTAACTGTAGATAGAATAGGTGGTACTGATAGACAAGAC
>NZ_JBJODA010000049.1:0-1820 GCF_045899875.1 Clostridioides sp. GD02377 | reverse complement strand
TGAACTATACCCACTGTTTTATACAGTTAAAACATGTAAAAGTAGTTTAAAGTACTAGTGTCAATCATTAGTACTTTTTTTATTATATTCATATAATTAATATCTATATTTTAAAGTTTACTATCTAAAAAAGAGCACGTCAAATAAAACCCTAGATATTTAAATTTTTTTAGAGCTACTTAAAATAAATTATGCTACCTCTGTACTTAAATATTTCCTAAATTCAAGTGGAGACATAGAATTTAATCTCTTTTGATATCTAAAATTATTGTAGTAATATATATAATCCTCTATTGCTTTGACTAATTGTTCGTATGTATCAAATTTCCTTAAATAGTACATTTCCACCTTTAAAATCCCCCAAAATCCTTCCATAGGAGCATTGTCAATACAACGACCAACTCTTGACATACTTTGTATCATACCTTGTGCTAAAAGTTTCGATTTAAACACCTTACTAGTATACTGAAAACCTCTATCACTATGAAAAATAGGTTTTGCATTTGGATATAGTTCTATTGCTTTATCAAAAGTTTCAAACACCAAGTTATTGTTATTTGATTTTCCAATAACATATGAAATTATACTTCTATCGCCTAAATCTAGAATTGCACTTAAATAGGCCTTCATCCCATTGGTTAATTTAAATTCAGTTACATCTGTTAACCATTTTTGAGAGGTTTTATCTGCACTAAATTTTCTGCTTAATACATTTTCAGCAATGACCTCTGGTGTACATTTAACATAACTAAATTTCTTTTTTCTGCAAACAGATCTTAAGCCTACGGCTCTCATTAGTCTGTACACTCTCTTGTGATTGACATTAAGTTTATACTCTCTATTTAACTGCAGAGTCATCCTTAAAGAGCCAAAAACCCCATTCTTTTCTTCATATATCTTAGTTATCAAAGCTGCTAATTTAATGTTTTCAAGTTCTAAATTACTTTTATCTCGATTGAGCCATTTATAGTATCCAGAACGATTTACTTTAGCAATTTTACATAATTGGATAAGCGAAGCTTTTTTTTCATTGAATAAGGATTGAAGTACTTTATATTTGTCCTCATTCTTAGATAGTGTAATTACCACCCTCTTTCTATGTTTTTTAACTTTTTTAAGAATTCATTCTCCAGTTGTAATTTGTGTTTTTCTGCTTTTACAATTTTCAATTCCAACTTTACCTTATCTAATTGAGTCAACTCATTTTCTTTTTTTGCTTTACCTCTTCGGTCTTCTAATCCAGATATCCCTTTATCTTTATATTTAAGTGTCCATCTTCTAACTTGACTGTATGAAACAGAATGTTTTTTTGCTATCAAATTGTAATTAAAATCATGTTCAACACAATCTTTAACAATTTCAACTCGTTCATCTAATGTTGTTTTTCTAGTCTCCATAAAGAGTCCTCCCTTCGGGGTTTCTTTTATTTCCTTATGAAGATTATACTCTTTAACCCAAGCTTTTAGTGGATGAACTGATCTCATTTTATATTTTTTTGAGATTGTGTCATAAGATCCTTCGCCATTTAGATAAGATTCTATAGCATTCAATTTAAACTCTTTAGAATAGCATGATTTGCGACTTTGTTTTATTAAACCATCATTTCCAAAAGTTTCATAATTTCGCATCCACTCTCTGAATGTACGTTTTCCAATATTTAATTCTTCCATTATTTTTATTACTGAATTTTCACCCTTTAAATATGATTCAATTGCTTCGATTTTTTGTTCTGATGATACTTTAGTTTTAGACATAACAAAACCCTCCTAGTTTAGACAGTTTTACATATTTTAACTGTCTCCTAAGAGGGGTATAGTTCA
>NZ_JBJODA010000048.1:0-2410 GCF_045899875.1 Clostridioides sp. GD02377 | reverse complement strand
GAATTAAACTTAAAAAAGAGTACATTTTATTCTTTAGTTAAAAAATTTGAAAGTAGAAATGAAGATTAGATAATTTCTAATCTTTTTTTGTATCATACAGATTTTAATTATATATCTGAATCTTTATATCTATAGTGGATAAATACTATAGATTGGAGGTTTAACGATATGATAGATATAGAAATAAAAATAAACATATTTGGATTTCAAATACATATAAAATTAAAAAATAATAACTCAGCAGCTTAAAAGAAAGATGATATAATATAAGTGTTGTACTTACATATTTTTCTATTAGGAGTGATAAATATTGGATTATCCAAAGATTTTAGATGAAATAACTAGCTATTCTCAAGCTGAGGCTTATGTATTAAAAAATTTTGATTTAGCACTTAGTAGGACGACTGATATTTTTAAAAAGTTTTTTAATTCACAGGGAGAATGTAATAAAATGTCTTTAAATGGTATAATTGGAGGTAAAAATTATACTTATGATTGTACTGTTGAAAATTATAGTTCTCATATTAAATATTATATTAGTTGGAGAGAAGGTCATTTAAATGATTTAAATAGATTTCATCTTAATATGGGCAATAATTCTGCTTTAAGAATATCAAAAATGTTAGAGGATGAATTTTTGGAAGAATTTATTGCTGTGTATTTAAGTAGAACTTATTTTAAAAAGACAGGAAAATAGTAGTGGTAAAATTTGTGTGATACTTGTATAATTATATACAAGAGTTGTATATGTATAGAAAAATAAAAAATAAATAAAAAGACTACTATCTCAAATTTGGTTTGCCGACCGTGTTTGAGTTAATACCCCTATTTACGCAGAATAGAAAGTAACTAGTAATCTTATACTATATATTAAATATATAGTTAGTTATCAATTTTGATATACACTTATTATAAAAGATAAAGTGCATAAAATCAAGATGATAGAGATGAAAATATACAGACTTGTTCAAATAGGACAAGTCTTTTTTGATGCGATAAATGCCATGTGAGGTTAGAGGAATAACTCACATAAATAAAAAACTGACGAGCTAATCACTCGTGACAGTGCCGTTTGAGGGGGAGGGACACTTTACCTAGATGACATTACATGAATATAAACATGTAAGGTTGTGACTGTCCTAGTTAGCTTTAGGCTATAGGGGGAATTGTAAATAAAGTGATTAATTATACTTGATAATACTAGACCTAGGCAAGTTGTAGGTACTTACCTACTGAAACAATTGTACATAGTACGGATATACGGAAAACTTCGAGTGGCTCCAAAGCCATTATAGTTTATATATATATCTCCTTCCAAACTGTAAGATAAATTTATTTTATGGTTTGGAGGGGGGGAGACCGTTTCTTGAGTTCACCTAAACCATTATCATTGGAGGATTGAAAAATCAATATAAATAGATAAAATAAATGAGTGCTAAGGGCGAAGGGGTAAAGTAATTTTTCTTTATATCTGAGCATTGAACTGTAAAAATAATTAAGTATTATGTCATAATAAATATATGTAGTATTGAGTAACAAAAAGAATAGGAGGTTAGGTTTTACAATAGACACTAAACAGGTGAAACTAGATAAATAGCTAAATCTATAATAAAAAACCTCCTAATAAATAGGTGTAATATTTAAAACACCTATTTATTAGGAGAAATATTTAAGATAAAGGAGAAAATGTTTTTATGAAAGAATTACATATAGCTATAAATCATACGAATTTTAAAGATAATTCAACAGATGAAATACTTAAAGATTTATTAGTGGCAATAATAAATGGGGAAAAAGATATTGAAGTAGATAAAACTCCTAAAAATATGGCTGAATTAAAAAGAATTACAAATGGTGATATATATATATATCATGCAAATGGATACGAAAGATTTAAATTTATAAAAATGGAAGAATTCATAAAAGATAAAAATCTTATAAAAATTAAAGTTACAAGTAAAGCTTATAAAGTTATAACGGAATTATATGAAAAAGGATATAATTTAAAAACTCTTAAAATATTTTTTTCTATAAAAAATAAGTATGCACAATTGTTTTATGATTATTTTGAGCTATGGAAAGAGAATAATAATTTTAAAAAAAAGATTGAATTAACTAAATTAAGAAAAATTTTTTTACTAGAAAATAAATATTCTGATTATAAAGATATGAGAAAAAATGTTTTAGAACCAGTCATAGAACATTTAAACAAATTAGATTCATTTGATTTTAGAGATATATCAAGTTCAGAAGAAAAATTTGGGAATAAAGTTCGTTATATAAAATTTAAAAATCAATTAGTATCTATTAAAAAAAAAGAAATAGAATTTGATGTAAATGGTTTTTGTAAAATAAATACGATAGACTAAAACCAATTAAATTAAACAATTCACTTATATATTATATTTGT
>NZ_JBJODA010000047.1:0-2819 GCF_045899875.1 Clostridioides sp. GD02377 | reverse complement strand
TTAATCTATCAAACCTTTTTAACTGGTCAAGTTATTAAGGGTGCAGGGCGGATGCCTTGGCACTAGGAGCCGATGAAGGACGTGATAAGCTGCGATAAGCTTCGGGGAGTTGCACGTAAACTTTGATCCGAAGATTTCCGAATGAGGAAACTCACTTAGAGTAATGTCTAAGTATCATTAAGTGAATACATAGCTTAATGAGGGGAACTCAGGGAACTGAAACATCTAAGTACCTGAAGGAAGAGAAAGAAATTCGATTCCGTAAGTAGCGGCGAGCGAACGCGGAAGAGCCCAAACCAATAAAGTTTTCTTTATTGGGGTTGCGGACATATCATAACGAAGAGGTATCGTAATTGAAGAGGTTTGGAAAGACCCACCACAGAAGGTAATAGTCCTGTATGTTAAACGAGAAAACTTTAGATATGATCCAGAGTACCACGGGACACGTGAAACCCTGTGGGAAGCAGGAGGGACCACCCTCCAAGGCTAAATACTACCTAGTGACCGATAGCGTATAGTACCGTGAGGGAAAGGTGAAAAGAACCCCGGGAGGGGAGTGAAATAGAACCTGAAACCCTGCACTTACAAGCTGTGGAAGCACATTTCTTGTGTGACCGCGTACTTTTTGTAGAACGGGCCAACGAGTTACGTTAAGTAGCAAGGTTAAGCACTTAAGGTGTGGAGCCGTAGCGAAAGCGAGTTTTAACTGAGCGTTCAGTTACTTGACGTAGACCCGAAACCGGGCGACCTACCCATGAGCAGGATGAAGCGAAAGTAAAATTTCGTGGAGGTCCGAACCCACGAGCGTTGAAAAGCTCGGGGATGACTTGTGGGTAGCGGTGAAATTCCAATCGAGCCCGGAGATAGCTGGTTCTCCCCGAAATAGCTTTAGGGCTAGCCTCAAGGTGAGAGATACGGAGGTAGAGCACTGAATGTCCTAGGGGGTATTGCACCTACCGAAGACTATCAAACTCCGAATGCCGTCATCTTATACTTGGGAGTCAGACTGTGGGTGATAAGATTCATAGTCGAAAGGGCAACAGCCCAGATCGTCAGCTAAGGTCCCTAAATGTAAGTTAAGTGGTAAAGGATGTGGGATTGCACAGACAACCAGGATGTTGGCTTAGAAGCAGCCACTCATTCAAAGAGTGCGTAATAGCTCACTGGTCGAGTGATCCTGCGCCGAAGATTTCCGGGGCTAAAACTTACTACCGAAGCTACGGCATCATTATGATGGGTAGGGGAGCTTCCCATACGGGTTGAAGCATGACCGTAAGGACATGTGGACAGTATGGGAGTGAGAATGTTGGCATGAGTAGCGAGATGTGGGTGAGAATCCCACAGGCCGTAAACCCAAGGTTTCCAGGGGAAGGTTCGTCCGCCCTGGGTTAGTCGGGACCTAAGCTGAGGCCGAAAGGCGTAGGTGATGGACAACAGGTTGATATTCCTGTACTACCGATAACCGTTTGAGAGATGGGATGACACAGTAGGATAAGCTAAGCACACTGTTGGTTATGTGTGCCCAAGCATTGAGGCAGTCAGAGTAGGTAAATCCGCTTTGATAATGCTGGGATGTGATGGGGAGCGAAATTTAGTAGCGAAGTAGCTGATTTCACACTGTCAAGAAAAGTCTCTATCGAGGTTAAAGGTACCCGTACCGCAAACCGACACAGGTGGGTGAGGAGAGTATCCTAAGGCCCGCGAGAGAACTGTTGTTAAGGAACTCGGCAAAATGACCCCGTAACTTAGGGATAAGGGGTGCCACCATCCGGTGGCCGCAGAGAATAGGCCCAAGCGACTGTTTACCAAAAACATAGGTTTCTGCTAAGTCGCAAGACGATGTATAGGAGCTGACGCCTGCCCGGTGCTGGAAGGTTAAGGGGATCTGTTAGAGCAATCGAAGCAGTGAACTTAAGCCCCAGTAAACGGCGGCCGTAACTATAACGGTCCTAAGGTAGCGAAATTCCTTGTCGGGTAAGTTCCGACCCGCACGAAAGGCGTAACGATTTGGGCACTGTCTCAACAACAGACTCGGTGAAATTGTAATTCCGGTGAAGATGCCGGATACCTGCGACAGGACGGAAAGACCCCATGGAGCTTTACTGTAGCTTGACATTGGGTCTTGGTACTACATGTACAGGATAGGTGGGAGGCTTTGAAACCAGGACGCCAGTTTTGGCGGAGCCATCCTTGGGATACCACCCTTGTAGTACTGGGACTCTAACCATAGGCCATGAATCTGGTCTTGGGACACTGTCAGGTGGGCAGTTTGACTGGGGCGGTCGCCTCCCAAAAGGTAACGGAGGCGCTCAAAGGTTCTCTCAGTACGGTCGGAAATCGTACGTAGAGTGTAAAGGCAAAAGAGAGCTTGATTGCAAGACATACAGGTCGAGCAAGGATGAAAATCGGACTTAGTGATCCGGTGGTTCTGCGTGGAAGGGCCATCGCTCAACGGATAAAAGCTACCCTGGGGATAACAGGCTTATCTCCCCCAAGAGTCCACATCGACGGGGAGGTTTGGCACCTCGATGTCGGCTCATCACATCCTGGGGCTGTAGTAGGTCCCAAGGGTTGGGCTGTTCGCCCATTAAAGTGGTACGCGAGCTGGGTTCAGAACGTCGTGAGACAGTTCGGTCCCTATCCGTCGCAGGCGTAGGAAATTTGAGAAGACCTGTCCTTAGTACGAGAGGACCGGGATGGACGTACCTCTGGTGTACCAGTTGTTCTGCCAAGGGCATGGCTGGGTAGCTATGTACGGAATGGATAAGCGCTGAAAGCATCTAAGCGCGAAGCCAACTTCAAGATAAGATTTCCCACCG
>NZ_JBJODA010000046.1:0-3357 GCF_045899875.1 Clostridioides sp. GD02377 | reverse complement strand
AAGCTAGAATTAAAGAAAAGTACATTCTATAAACTTGTTAGAGATTGGGAAAAGGATAATATGGACTAAACAATTTATATAAAAGTATTAATTGCATCTATAGACAAGCTTCCTAATAGCACTGTAAAGCTTTTAATGCCATCTGTAAGGTCTTTGGTTTGTATTGTAATGTAATTTATCCTTATAACCCTTAAAATTGATTTTAAGGGCTTATTTCTTGTTTTTAATTAAGATATTTTTTATTGTTAATATATTTAAATAAACAAAGAGTAATGTAAATCTAAGAATGGATTATAATTTTTTGAATTAAAAGGTTTTGTTTTTAATTTTGTCATTTATCTATATAGTATATCCCTATTAATAGTAATAAACCTATTAATAGTTTTAATAGTATTTAATAGTAGTATTTAGGCATATCTAAAAGCATTGAAAATGCTAGGATAGAATGATTTAAATGCTACCTTTTAAGATTTTAAATGCTACCTTTTAAGATTTAAATGCTACCTTTTAAGATTTAAATGCTACCTTTTAAGATTTAAATGCTACCTTTTAAGATTTAAATGCTACCTTTTAAGATTTAGTAGTATTAAATTAGAAAATACGTTATAATAGTAAAAAAACATACTCTTTGGGAGAATTAAATAATGGATAAAATTAAGGGGCAAAAAAATAACATTTTGATGAAATCTAATAAGTTTATAATGGCTAAATATGATTTACAAACAGTAGAAAATAGATTGTTTGTTAAATTATTATATGAGTTTCAAAAAAATAAAAATTTAGAAATAAAAATACATATTGATGAAATCAGAGAACTTATGAAAAATCATAATTATACGACTCCACAGTCTATTAGTAAGATATTTACTAAATTAAGGATAGGGACTATTTATATAAGAAATGCCAATAAATGGGGAGAATGTAGTTTTATTTATTTTTGGGAATATGATGAAAAAACAGAAGAATTTACTGTGAGGACATCAGAAATATTACTTGACTTAATAGAAAATTATATTCAAGTTGGATATACTCCAATCAATTTACAAATATTTTTTAGCTTAAGAGGTTCCTATTCTCAAAGATTTTATGATTTGCTTAGATTATGGACAAGAACAAAGAATGTAGTTACATATCAATTAGATACATTAAAAGAGTTATTAATGCTAGAAAATAAATATGATAGATACAATAACTTAAAAAGAAAAGTTATTGTACCAGCAGTAACAGAACTAAATGAAACTGGATATTTTGAAATTAGTTTCAGAGAAAAAAAGAAGGGAAAAAAAGTAGATTCTATTGAATTTATAGTTAATGATTTGGACGATAGAAAATATTTTTCCCAAAAAGAAAATGCAGATATTAAAAATCAAAATAAATCTAATAAAAAAATTGGTGATATGCCTAGACAAAAAACTAAATTTCACAATTTCAATGAAACATTTACTCAATATACTACTGATGAGCTAGATGATATAATTGCAAAGAGTCAAAAAGAAAAATTTAAATAAATCTAACTTAATTTAAGTTAGATTTATTTTTATACAATCCACCTATAAGTTTTCAAATCTATCCCAAATGTTTTCTATACTCCAATAAGAATATTTTTTTGGATTTTTATTGCCTTTATCACGTTTACTAGTATCATCTCTTTTTAAAATATAATTAATATTGTGCTTTTTTAATATTTTATTTATTGTATTTATCTGTAACTTTTTGGATTTATTGCTAGATAAACCAAATGTATTTTTTATAAGTGATGATAGTTCCAATTGAGATTCATTAAAAAGTCTATTTTCAAGATTTTTTTCTAAATAATTTTTTAATTCTTCATCACTAACATTTTTATCAATTAAATTTTCTATACTAAAACTATCTTCTATTCCTAACCATTCTAAAACTTGCAAGACAAACGAATATTCTGCATTATTTCCATATGAGTAATTATCTGTTATTTTTCCTAAATACTTATATTTTTCCTCAAAAAAGGTTTTACTTGTTTTTCTGATAGAAAAATGAAATTCACTTTCATTAAAATAATCAATATAAAATATTTCAGATGGTATTTCACCAATTTGATACTGATACTTTTTAAAAAAATCTGTTGGATTGTCCTTATATAATTTAATACAATCTAACTTTTTTTGGATATTTTCTAGGATATTGTAAAAATAATTTTTATTCCTTAATGGTATATATAAATTAATTTTTCTAGGTTTATCTATATCCACTCTAACCCTTCCAATTTCTTGAATGATGGTTTCTCTATCTATATCATACATAACTATATTTTTGACATCTTCGTCATTAATATTTATACCTGTTTCTAAAATTTTTGTACTGATTAATACATTTTTATTAAATTTTTCTTTGTTTATTATATTCTTAAATTCTTCTGTTTTATTTTTACTATGTAAAAAACTATTTTTTATATTTTTTTCTTTTAATATATTTGAAATCTTTCTACCTTCGTTCTTTGAATTTACAAATATAATCCATTTATTTTGAGAATTTTCTTTAATATCATCTACGATTTTTTTTATTATAGTATCATTTTCTTTAAAATATTTTACGTTTAAATAGTTATAATTTGGTTTTTGTCTATAGATAAATCCTTTTTTAGAAGATATTTGGGGCAACTTAATAAATGTATGTGGAGTAGAAGACATTAAAATTAAAATTTTTTCTTTAGAAAAGGCTTCAAATATTTCAAAAAATAACTCAGATAAAAGCTCACAGTCAGCATTGAAAGTAGCATCAGAAGTGAAGAAATGTACTTCATCAAGTACTATGTATTTATATTTTTTAATAAATTTTTCTAATGTATATCTTTTTTTTATTGTATTTGCAGTTTTCCAATAATTTAATTCCTTTAATTCTTTTAATTCTTTTAATTCTTTTTTTAATTCTTCTTCCTTTTCTGATTCATTAAATTCTACTTTAAAATCGTAAATAAATTTTTGATAAGTACAAATGTCTATTTTCTTTAACTGTTTTTTTCCATACTCATCACAAAAAGAATTCTTTATTTGGCTATCTAAAGCTTCTCTATTTGATAGATAAAGAATTTTTTTATTCTCCTTTATGCAATATTCAAACAATTCATCTTTTATAAAAGTGGTTTTCCCAGTTCCAGTTTGAGTACTAATTAATATAATATCTCCTTTTTCCCAATCGTTTATATAGTCATATTTTATTATGTCAGATACTCTTTCAATTTTTATTTTTTTCAATATTTTACATCTCCATTCATGTATGTACTTTTATATACTTATAATTATAATTATAAGTATATAAAAGTACATACATATAATCAGATAAATCGTTATATTAAAATATTCAATTATACATCATATTTCA
>NZ_JBJODA010000045.1:0-4863 GCF_045899875.1 Clostridioides sp. GD02377 | reverse complement strand
TTTGTTTACTTCAATTCCTGTAAATTTTTTATCTTTAAACGACTGTAATATCACTGTATCTCCTGCTCTAAAATCTGCTGTACACTCTACTTCAATTTGTTTTTTATTCTTAATTACATCTTTAAAAGTACTAGAAGCTATCTGCAATTCATGTATCATAAGCTCACACCCTTTAAAAGTTTTAGTCTATTTCTCCTTTTTCAACTTGTTCATATTCTATTTGAGATATAACTTTTTTATATGCTATTTGACCTTGCCATTCGTTTACTATGGCATCTTCAATATCTTGTACAAATATAGCTAATTTGCCATTTACATTTGCTATTTTTAACCATATAAATTCATGTGTGTCTTTATTTTTTTCTACCCATATTGTCATTTCTTTATTTTCTTCCAAGCATAAATCATTTAGAAATATCTCATTATTTATCTTATACATTTGAGTAGTAATCATAATCTCACCTCATTTTTATAAGTCAAAGTAAGTCTATAACATTCTAGTTTCATTCACAAACTTACCTTGACTATTTATTTTATTTTCTTAATTTCTTATAGTTTTCTTGACATATTTTATCCATATTTTCTTTGTATCTGCACCCTATGCACACATTACAAGTTGTAAGCTTATTACTAATTACAAAGTCATAATTGGCACATCTTTCATCACAATTTTTATGAAGTATCCCTTTTTTAAACTTGATTCTTTTATTCATTTTCTATCTCCTTCTCCAACCATGTTTTATGTGCTATATCACAATCTTCACTTTCACAATCTATCTTAGTGTTTTTGCAACTACCACAAATCTCTTTACTAAATCGCTTATAACTTTCTTTCTCTGTGATATTCTTTGACTCACACATTTCTTTATTAGTCATAAAATCACTCCTTGCACTCTCTAAATGATTCAACTACCATTTCAGTTTCCCCACTAGTATCTTCTACAAAGTCTATTTGTCTCCCATTAAACTCTTTTATATAATCTGCTATATCATATATTCTTTGACACTTTTGTTCTATACAGTTACAAATATCATTTATATTTATTTCGTTTGGAATTTCAACAATAACTTCATG
Organism: Clostridioides sp. GD02377; assembly: GCF_045899875.1. Classification (NCBI taxonomy): domain Bacteria; kingdom Bacillati; phylum Bacillota; class Clostridia; order Peptostreptococcales; family Peptostreptococcaceae; genus Clostridioides; species Clostridioides sp. GD02377. Next base: position 3,788 of record NZ_JBJODA010000045.1, on the reverse strand, counting down.
TTCTAAAGTCACTTTTTCCTCAAACTTAATTTTATATTTTTTCATTTTAAATCCTCCTTTATTTCGTTTTTGAGAGTCACAAAATAATCCAACAATAATTTATATTAAGATACTTTTTGCAACTCTCTAAACTGTTTTTGTTAGATATTTTCTATATCCATTTCATATTTAGATAAAATTTCTTTAAATGCTTTTGCTAGCTCTGTTCTTATAAAAATTGAATTTGAATCTTTAGCAGCTATATCAAGGTCTATTTTTTGGTAATCCTCTTTGTTAGGAAACTTAAATCCTATTCTTATAGGGCAATCTACATCCTCAAGATTTTCTATAACTCGCTCTGCAAACTCTGCACTACCTTGTAAATTCTCATAACTTTCTACTCTATTTTTTAAATCTTCATATTCTTTATATTCCATAATCTATTCCTCCTGTAAACTGTTTTAATTAGATATTTTCTGTATATAAAAATCCTTTCAATCTTTCTATTTCTCTGTTTATTTCATCATTCCAAATTTTTATAGCTCTATCTTTATTTAAAGAAGCAACATATCCATCATGTCCCCTATCAAGCTCACTTTTATTAATAGCTTTTAAATATTGGCTATTTAACTCTACTCTATATCTACATTTTGTCTCTTTTAGTATTTCAACTTCTTCTAGACCCTTAGTACTGCATATATAAATCTTACTCATTATTCTTCTACCTCGCTTTCAAGCCATTTTTTTATTCCAGTTTCACAATCATATTCAACATCATTAATCTTGCAATCATAAACACAACATTCACATACATTTTTATCAAGAAAAAAATCTAGTAATTTATCAATAAATGGGAAATCTTTATCTTGTAATTTTTCTTTAAGAATTTTATTTTCTTCTCTTAATTTACTAATTTCATTAAAGATATCTAAAAGTAACTTTGAATCAATTTCATCATTTTCATTTAAATTCAGTCTATACTCATAAACTCTACCAGCTATAAAACTTCCTATTATTAATATCACACTAGCCAATATATTCATTAGATTTCATCCTTCCTATCATCAATTAATATATTAAACCCACAGGAACACTCCCTATAATATGTGTGTTCTTCAATTATTAACTTGCCTTCATCATTTCCAATCTTGTCATTGCCACAATTAGGGCAATAACAATACTTTTCTCCAAGTTTTATAATATCTTTTAATTTCATTTCTCAATATCTCCTTGAACTTTCTTATTCTCATTTCTTTTACAAGCTAATATTTGTGATGCAAATTCATAAAACAATCGCTCTAGCTCTACTTCTTCTGAATTTACACAAACTTTGAAAGCCTCTTTATCTTTAGTTAACTGCATTTGTACTTTCATTTTCAATTTTCTCCTTATACTCTAAAACTTTTACAATTTAAGTTCTAACGGATTCTTAAAGTCTAATCTATAGTCATAAAGTGAAAAACCATCTTTATCTTTTAGTAGTGGATTAAATTCTTTATCTAAATAACAATATTTAGTAAAGCCATCCCCAATCATATATCCGCTTTCAACCTTTGAATTTTCATCTCTTTTAAACTGTATTCTTGCTAAATACAACATAATCAAGCCTCCTTAATTAAAATCATTTTCCTAATTTAATCTTCAACATCCCCTCATATTCATACTTACTAAGTATTTTTATAGCTATATCAATAGCTTTATTGACAGAACACTTTCTCTTATTTATTATCTTTTCAGCTAACTTAATTACTTGCTCTACATTTGCTAATACCATCTGTCACCTCTTGAATATATCTAGCTTTCCATCCATTTTTAGAAACTTTACCCGTTCTTGCTAAGTTAGCAATATGAACATCTGTAAAATGCACATATTTACTCGCTTCAACAGTAGTATCAAATACTTTAGTTTCTCCAGTTCTAATATTGAAACACTCTACTTTCTTTCCCTTTCTACCTTGCACATTATTATTTGTTTTCAAAACAATAACATTTTCTTGCTTATTTTTAATTCTTACTTTTTTTAGATTATTTTCATACATAATTTCTAAATCCATAGTTTTCTCTAACAACTCTCCTGCATCTATCCAAACTTTAGTCATGTCCCATCCCCCCTTTATTCAACTGGCATTTCAAATACTTTCTCTTGATTATGTCTAACTCTGCAAGAATCTATATAATCCATTTTCACTCCATCTTCAATAAACTTCTGTATTTCATTTAACACTTGTATAGCTCTTTCTTTATTCTCATATACAGCTATTTTTCTATTTTCATTTTCAAGTATTGCATACATTTGATTAAAACCTATTTCAACTCTATCAGCTCTCATTAAACCTAATCTATCTTGACTTCTAATTATTATCATTTCTAATACCCCCATCATCACATTTTCTTATATCATTTAACTTACTTAAATCTTCATATATATTCCCATCAACTTTAATTATTTCAAGTTCAGATAATCTAAAGCAATCTCCTGACATTTCATTCACTGCAATAAAACAACCATCTTTAAATTTTACCTCCCCTGCAAATTCTGTAAAAAATATACTTCTACATAAAACAATATCGCCTTCATAGATTTCTTTTCCATCACAATCATTCATGTTTGTATATATCATTAATTCAACCTCATCATAGTTGCAAAAATAATAACCTGCAGAATCTCTTAAATGCGTTTTTTCACTTTTCATTACTACTATATTGAAGTCTCCAGCAATAAACTTGTTTAATAACTTCGACCAACATCTAAATTTTAAATCCATTTTTCATACCTCCAATATTTTTAACTTCTAGGAAGTAATATTGTATAACTACTCCCTAGATTGTTTAACTTAAAAAGGTATATCATCATCATCTATTGCTTGAAAACCTTGTGGGTCTAGCCCTGGTGGTATATATTCTTGCTTAGGGTTACTATCACTTTTACTAGAAAGTAATTCTAAAGCATTCACATTAACTTTAATAATAGTTTTCCAACATGCGTTATCATCTTTGTAATTATCAATATTTAATTCTCCAAAAACATATATCTGTTTACCTTTTGTAAGATACTGTGCAAGATTTTCAACATGCTTTCCTAACTGTTCACAAGGTATAAAGTCAACTTTCTTTTTGCCCTCTTTATCTTTGTATTTCCTATCTACTGCAACTCTAAATAAAATTTTAGGTGTTCCCGAATTAGGAAGATACTTCAATTCTGCATCTGCGACCAATCTTCCAACTAAAGTTATTGTATTCATTTAAATAGCCTCCTTTTTATTTTTCTTCATGTTCTTCTATATACTCAACAAAGTAAGTATAAGTAGTTTTACTATTTTGTTTCTCTCTACCAATCCTTACTGTATATCCAGCTTTTCCAAGCAATCTCAACAATTCCAATCTATCTTGCTCATTCAAAGAACCACTTTTCTGTGCATATATTCTCCCCATCTTAATCCTCCTTTCTAGGAAGCAATAGTATGATATTTACTTCCTAGAAGTTTAATTTAATTTTATTTGAATTTAACTTTTTGACTTTTTTTAATAATGTCATCTAGTTCATCACTTGAATACTTAGTAAACGTTTCATCAAAATTATGAAAGTTAGTTTTTTTACTTTTACTAGGAGCATTAACAACCTTGTTGCTAGACTGCTTCTTCTCCTGTTTACTCTTTTTCTTCCTCTCAAACTCATTTTGATACTCTGTAAGTTCTAAACTAGTTTTTACACCTGCTTCTATCCAGTTATTTAAGATTGTCTTTACATATCTATAGTTCTTAACTCCACTCCCTATCGCTTCATCAATAGCCCTTATAATTACATCAAC
>NZ_JBJODA010000044.1:0-4935 GCF_045899875.1 Clostridioides sp. GD02377 | reverse complement strand
CTTGTTTACTTCAATTCCTGTAAATTTTTTATCTTTAAATGACTGTAATATAACTGTATCTCCTGCTCTAAAATCTGCTATATGCTCTACTTCAATTTGTTTTTTATTCTTAATTACATCTTTAAAAGTACTAGAAGCTATCTGCAATTCATGTATCATAAGCTCACACCCTTTAAAAGTTTTAGTCTATTTCAATTTCTACTATAGTTCTACTTAAAAGCTTCACATTATAATTTTCTTTTATATTTTCCTCATCTTTTTTAAAAGCTCTTGCTTCTTCTAAATCAGTAAATATAGAGCTATATACTTCTCCTTTTTCCCACTCTCTTGTTGTCTGCCAAGTTACTTTAAATTCTGTAATAACCATATCGACGACTCCTTTTATAAGTCAAAGTAAGTCTATAACATTCTAGTTTCATTCACAAACTTACCTTGACTATTTATTCTATTTTCTTAATTTCTTATAGTTTTCTTCACACACTTTATCCATATTTTCTTTGTATCTGCATCCTGCACATACATTGCAAGTTATAAGCTTATTGCTAATTACAAAGTCATAATTGGCACATCTTTCATCACATTTTTTATGAAGTATCCCTTTTTTAAACTTGATTCTTTTATTCATTTTCAATCTCCTTCTCTAACCAATTCTCATATGCTATATCACAATCTTTACTTTCACAATCTATCTTAGTATTTTTGCAACTACCACAAATCTCTTTACTAAATCGCTTATAACTTTCTGTATCTGCAATATTCTTTGAGTCGCACATTTCTTTATTAGTCATATACTCACCTACTTAAATTCCTCAAATCTATACTCTTGTGAGACATTAGGATATTTTTCTTTATCAACTTTAGATAAAAATATTTCTATAGGTCTTGAATAAACTCCAGTAGCATCATATAAAGTTTTGTATATTACTAAATCTGTGCTATTATCATCACTTCCATGATGATAGAAATTCCCTTTATTGTCTTTATATATAACTACAGTATCATTCGTTTCTGTATGTCTAGAAAGAAATCTATAATCGCCTATATACCTTTCATCAAAACCCGCTGTATCTAATATTTCTCCAAGTTCACTTCCACCAACACTTTTACTAACTCCCATAACTGCATAAAATCTACCTTTGAAATGTTTATATATACATGGATACTTTAATAATCTATTCATTTCTAAATCACTCCTTGCACTCTCTAAATGATTCAACTACCATTTCAGTCTCTCCACTAGTATCTTCTGTAAAATCTATTTGTTTACCATTATAATCATTTACATAAGCTGCTATATCATATATTCTTTGACAATCTTGCTCTATATGATTACAAATATCATTTATACTAGTATCACTTGGAATTTCAATTATAACTTCATGTCTCAAAATCACTTTTTCTTCAAATTCAATTTTATATTTTTTCATTTTAAATCCTCCTTTATTTCATTTTTGAGAGTTGCAAAATACTTCAACAGTAAATTTATATTAAGATACATTTTGCAACTCTCTAAACTGTTTTTGTTAGATATTTTCTGTATATAAAAATCCTTTTAATCTTTCTATTTCTCTGTTTATTTCATCATTCCAAATTTTTATAGCTCTATCTTTATTTAAAGAAGCAACATAACCACTACATTTGACATCAAGTCCACTTTTATTAATGACTCTTAAAAATTGACCATTCCTTCCTACTTTATATCTACCTTTTGTTTCCTCTAATATTTCAACTTCCTCTAACCCTTGTGAACTGCATATATAAATCTTATTCATTATTCTTCTACCTCACTTTCAAGCCACGTTTCACATCCTGTGACGCAATTAGTTTGATAGCAATCTTCTTTATCCATATAAATACAACAACTACACTCTACATCGCATCCAAATAAAAAATCCTTTAAGCTTTCCTTGTCTTTAGTTATTTTTTCAAAATTAGTTATTTTCTTCTCCATTTTATCTCCAATAAATCTTTCGTAACATACTGGACACATATGTTTACCTGTACTGATTAATTCATTTCCACTATTCTTTTTATATAGCTCAATACATCCCCTATTATTTTTTTCAAATATTTTATTACAAAAATCACACTGTATAACTTTACTCATTTTTAAATTCCCCCTTTTTATTTCAACAGTAATTCATCTAAAAAGTCTAAGTACACAGTTAATTCCTCATCTGTCATATTGTCTAAGTCTGCTGAACCTGTTCCTATTTCTTCCTCTGCTTCAACAATAAACTCTCGATATGTTTGTGTATTATCTGCTTCAATCTCTACATCACATATTCTTTTATCTAAGTCCCCTTTTTTCATTTTATACACCCCTCTTATTATCACAATTTTCACACTCTTTTAGATTCAATCTATACTCATAAATTCTGCCTACTACAATGCCTATCCCTAACAACATTAATCCACCTAAGATATTCATTTTTCAACATCCTTTCCATCTATATAATGCTTTCTTCTTCTCTCTAAAATATTTTTGTAACACTTTTTATCACATGTATCAATTTCTTTCGAACAATACTCGCATAGCTCATTAGACTGTATAAACTCCATAATATGTTTGCATTCTTCACAGTTTTTAGTTCTTAGATGATTCTCGTAAACCCTACCAGCTATAAAACTTCCTGTTATTAATATCGCACTAGTTAAGACATTCATTTTCAAGTTTCTCCTTACATTCTAAAAACTCTTTTCTAACTTCTTCTAAATTCTCGCATTCATTGCCAACTACTATATATTTTTTGCTATTCATTATAGTTGCCTTACTTGTAAGCTCCTCCCATTTACCTTCAAATTGCTTTAAACAATGCCATTCAACATATAATCCAAGAGCATAATTTTCTTGTCTTACGATTCCATATTCATATTCATTTTATCATAAGGTACTTTCAATATATCTCCCTCATAAATTTCTTCATTATTTCCAGACCAACATTTAGAGAATACTCCAACATTAGATACTTTTTGCCATTCACAATTTTCTTTTGGCATAAATAAACAATCTACTGCATTACTCCACTTTATTGTTTCAGAATAAATCCACTTCTCATTCTCAAAAACATAACCTCTATACTTAATTAGACTCATTTCTTAACATCCCCTCGCACTCATATTTACTTAATATTTTTATAGCTATATCAATAGCTTTATTTACAGAACACTTTTTCTTATTTATTATCTTTTCAGCTAATTTAATTACTTGCTCTACATTTGCTAATACCATCTGTCACTCCTATATTTCATTCCATTTTAATTTTGCATATTTAATATCATACTTGCCTTCATATAGAGTATTTTTATTCAAACAAGAACTAATCGTAGTAGGTGCGCATTTCAGTATTTTAGATAATTGAGACATATTCCCTAGTCCAATTCTTCTGTTTGTATTTATATCAACAATTTCTACATTCTTCTTTTTAATTCTTTCCTCTACAAAACTCAATACTGCATCTTCAAACTCAAAATAATGTTCATCATTTTTAAAACCTTTTCTTCTATAAACCTGTGATTTTATAAAATACTCTAAATCACTACCCCATACCATTCCTTCATTTACTAATCGATAAGCTATTTCAGAAGCTCTCTGTCTAGCTGTTTTACTCAACATTTCCTTAACCCCCTATTCGACTGGCATTTCAAATACTTTCTCTTGATTATGTCTAACTCTGCAAGAATCTATATAATCAGTTCTTACTCCACTTTCAATAAACTTTTGTATTTCATTTAACACTTGTATAGCTCTTTCTTCATTCTCATATTCACCTATTTTTCTAAAATCTGAACTACCTTTAAATATAGCTATTACCTCATTTATATCTACTTCAACTCTGTTAACTTCCAATAAATCTAATCTATCTTGGCTTCTAATTATTATCATTTCTATTCCTCCAATATTTTTAACTTCTAGGAAGTTAATACTTATATTAACTCCCTAATAATTTACACAATCACTCTAAAAAGGTATATCATCATCATCTATTGCTTGAAACCCTTGAGGGTCTAATCCTGGTGGTATATATTCTTGCTTAGGGTTACTATCACTTTTACTAGAAAGCAATTCTAAAGCATTTACATTAACTTTAGTAATAGATTTCCAGCAACCATTTTCATCTTTGTAATTATATATATTTAACTCTCCAACAGCATACACAGACTTAGCTTTAACAAGATATTGCACAAGATTTTCAACATGTTTTCCTAATTGTTCGCATTGAATAAAATCAGTTATTTTATTTCCATTCTTATCTTTAAACCTTCTATCTACCGCTATTGAAAATGTTATTTTTGGAGTACCTGAATTAGGAAGATACTTCAACTCTGCATCTGCGACCAATCTCCCAACTAAAGTTATTGTATTCATTTAAATAGCCCCCTTTTTATTTTTCTTCATGTTCTTCTATATACTCGACAAAGTAAGTATAAGTAGTTTTACTATTTTGTTTCTCCTTACCTATTCTTACTATATATCCAGCCTTACCAAGTAATTTCAATAGTTCCAATCTATCTTGAATATCTAAACTTCCACATTTTTGTGCATATATTCTTGCCATTTTATCCCCCTTTCTAGGAAGCAATAGTATGATATTTACTTCCTAGAAGTTTAATTTAATTTTATTTGAATTTAACTTTTTGACTTTTCTTAATAATGTCGTCTAGTTCATCACTTGAATACTTAGTAAATGTTTCATCAAAATTATGAAAGTTAGTTTTTTTACTTTTACTAGTAGCATTGACAACTTTATTATTAGACTGTTTCTTCTCCTGCCTACTCTTTTTCTTCCTCTCAAACTCATTTTGATACTCTGTAAGTTCTAAACTAGTTTTTACATTTGCTTCTATCCAGTTATTTAATATTGTCTTTACATATCTATAGTTCTTAACTCCACTCCCTACAGCTTCATCAATAGCCCTTACAATTACTTCTAA
>NZ_JBJODA010000043.1:0-5364 GCF_045899875.1 Clostridioides sp. GD02377 | reverse complement strand
GCTTTATCTGTTTGCCCTTTTCTTGAGGACAAGTATTACTATACCAACTTTTCCTTTTAGAGTCAATAACTTTTTTCACATTTTTTACTTTCAAGTATCTCATTTATTTACATATGGTTATATTATCCACATTATAAACAACTGATTCATATTGTTTTAACTTATTATATTAAATATTATCCACATTATAAACATATTTATCCACAAATTACAAAATTTAATATTTTTTATACAAATATATGTATTATATGTAATTAGACTTATTTACTTAATTGATTTATACTATAAAATTTGTTTATAAGAAAGATACAAACCAAGAAATATTATTAAAAATACTCATTTTAAAGATTTTCTATTTTTTAAAATGCTTAATACCAATCTTGATGGCACTAGGTAAATTACTTTCTGAGCTCCTTGTCAACATTTAATCATTTATTTGAATTCTTCTCTTATAGTAACTAAAGATTTTTACATAACAACTAAACATTCTAGTTTCTTAGCAAAGAATCCATAAATTAATACTTGTATATCCTTTAGAAGCTATCTATTAGAATCATCCAGCTTATAAAAGAGTTAAATAAAATACACGATAAGCATTTTTATTTAACAATTACATCTTATATGATGCAAATAAACAAAATTACATAAAGATAGACGGAGGTAAATACATTATTATATTTACTTCCGTCTATTTATATTTTATTCTGCTATGGATAAATCATCTTTCATATATTGTTCAACTAAAAATACTTTTTTATATTTCAAACTTTTTTGAACATCAATTATTCTTTGATTTGATGAACCTCTGAACTTTAAACTTATATCTTTTTTCTCAGCCATAAACTTTCCATCTACTAAAATATCAATTTGTTTTAGTAAATTTAAATTTTTAAAATATCTACTATTTTTTTTATCTAATAACTGCTCAAATGTGAATCCAGTATATGACCATACATCCAGTCCATTTCTTTTAGCTTCTTTTGCTACTTCTTCTAATGGTTCTGGCTGTAAAAATGGTTCTCCTCCTGATAATGTAATACCTTTTTGTAACTTTAATGATTTTATCTTATTTATAATTTCTTCTGTATCCATGTAAAATCCCCCACATAAATCATGTGTCTGAGGATTATGGCATTCTTTGCAATTATGGATACATCCTTGAGTCCATATTACCATCCTTAATCCTGGTCCATCAACTATACTGTCATGGCTTATAGTAGATGACATTCTTATTTTCATAACTTATTCCTCCAAATAAAACTATCTATGCTTTACTCTATCTCTTACTTCAGCTTTTTTTGCATTATTAAATCTGTCAACTGTACCAACTAAGTAACCTGTTATTCTTCTTATTCTTTCAAATTTGATATCACTTTCATCTTCATTTCTTCCACATACAGGACATATGTTACTTCCTATTACACCTGAAAATCCACATATTGGATCTCTATCTACAGGATGATTTATGCTTCCATATCCTATACCTAAGTCTTTCATAGCTTTTATAACTGTTTCAAAAGCTTCTAGATTATCTGATGGATCTCCATCTAATTCCACATATGTTATATGACCTGCATTCGTCAGTTCATGATATGGAGCTTCTATCTCAATTTTGTCATATGCACTTATATTATAATAAACTGGTACATGGAATGAATTAGTATAATATTCTTTGTCTGTTATACCTTTAATCTCTCCATATATTTTTTTATCTATTTTAGTAAATCTACCTGAAAGACCTTCCGCTGGTGTACCCATTAAAGAGAAGTTTAATTTATATTTATCTGTGGCTTCGTCCATTTTAGCTCTCATGTGTGACACTATTCTTAATCCTAATTCTTGGGCTTCTTTGCTTTCTCCGTGATGTTTACCCATAAGAGCAATAAGACATTCTGCTAAACCTATGAATCCAATTGTCAATGTTCCTTGCTTTATTACTTCTTTTAGTGTATCTTCTGGTCCTAAATCATCAGAACCTTTCCATACACCTTGACCCATCAAGAATGGGAAATTCTTCATTTTTTTATTTCCTTGAACTTCAAGACGTTCTAATAATTGCTCTATAATTAAGTCTATCTTTTCATCTAATTCTTCAAAAAAACCATCTAAATTAGCTTTCTCACCATTTACAATGCCATGCTTTATACCCAATCTTGGTAAATTAACTGTAGTAAAAGATATATTTCCCCTACCACTAACTGTTTCTGAACCACATACATTACTAAGTACTCTTGTTCTACAACCCATATATGTGGCTTCTGTATCTGGTTCACCTTTTCTGTAATATTTAGCATTAAAAGGCGCATCTAAGAAACTAAAATTAGGAAATAGTCTTTTAGCTGATACTCTGCATGATAATTTAAATAAATCATAATTAGGGTCTTTAGGATTTAAATTTACTCCTTCTTTAACCTTAAATATTAAAATTGGAAAAATTGGTGTTTCTCCATTACCTAGTCCTCTTTCTTGAGATAGTAAAAGATTCTTAGTTACCATCCTTCCTTCTTCAGAAATATCTGTTCCAAAGTTCACACTTGAAAATGGAACCTGTGCACCTGCTCTAGAATGCATTGTATTTAAATTGTGTATAAATGCTTCCATAGATTGGTATGTTTTTTTATCAGTTTCTCTATATGATTCTTCAAATGCAAAGTTTTGCATGTTATTTGCAAGTTCTTCATCAATATCAAAAGTTTCTATCAATTTCTTTTTTTCTGAGTTTATATATAATTCCTCTCTTTTAAGACCAACCTTTTTATTTGTTTCTTTTTCTGTATTATATACTATGTTCTTTATTGCATCATTATTTTCAATTCCTTTAAATAATTTCAATGCTTTAGCTAAGTTTCCTATGTAGAATTTCTTAAAGGTCTTATATACACCTTCAGCCAATCCATAATCAAAAAATGGTATACTTTGACCTCCATGTTGGTCATTTTGATTACTTTGTATAGCGATTGCAGCTAATGCTCCATAACTTATTATATCTTGTGGTTCTCTTAAAAAACCATGTCCTGTTGAAAATCCACCATTAAATAGTTTTTTAACATCTATCTGGCAACAAGTTAATGTACCCATATTTAAAAAGTCCATATCATGTATGTGTATATCTCCATTCTCATGGGCAAAAGAATGTTCTGGCTTTAATATATGAGTCTTACAAAATTCTTTAGATACAGTGCTTCCATATTGTAGCATAGTCCCCATAGCTGTATTACCATTAATATTTGCATTTTCTCTTTTTATGTCTGCATCTTCTGCATCCTCAAAAGTAATCTCCTCTATTGCCTTCATCAGTCTTGTTTTTGAATTTCTTATTCTACTTCTTTCAGTTCTATATATTATGTATTCTTCACTAGTTTTTGCATGACCAGTTTCTATAAGAATCTTAACTACTGAGTCTTGAATATCCTCAACACTTGGAACTGTTTCTGAATATTTATGATTTAAAAATCTTATTACTTCCTGAGTTAATTGCTCAGATAATTTATAATCAGGTACTATTCCTTCCCTTTCTGCAACATTTGTCGCTGCTAAAAATATAGCTCTTGTTATTCTATCTTCATTAAATGGGATTACTCTTCCATCTCTTTTTTTCACGAATTCAACCAATTAAAAAAACCTCCTATTACTATATATTGTATTTTATTAATCTACATACCACTATATGTAGTATATTAAGTCTAAAAAAATCCCCTTCAACTAAGTTAAAGGGATTATCTTAATAATTTCTATATTAAGATTACCAAATTTGTACATAATAGTCAAACTTACGCAAGTCATTGCAAATACTATCTAGATATTTTGAACAGTAGCGTTTCTAACAACTCTGAGAGTCAAAAATTTTTTCTCTTTTTTTTACACTAATTTTAGGCAAAAAACGTATAATTTCATGTACATTAATGTATATATCTACAAATTTCCTTATGTAAATTCTTTAAAACTGTCGTATAATATAAATAATAATTTAAAAGGAGGCATTTTATGTTATCAAAAAGACTAAACTTTATAACTCCATCCTACACAATAGGTATTAGTTCAAAAGTTAAAGAAATGGAAAACAACGGAATTAAAGTAATAAATCTTAGTATAGGAGAACCTGATTTCAACGTACCTAATAATGCAAAAGCTTATGGTATTGACTCTTTAAATAAAGATTGTACTAAATATGATTTAGTTCCAGGGTTAAAAATACTTAGAGAGGAAATTTGTAAAAAACTTATTGATGAAAATAATTGTAAATATTCAATAGATGAAATAGTTATATCAAGTGGAGCAAAAAACTCTATAACGAATACTTTGCTAGCTTTAACAGATGAGGGAGATGAAGTATTATTGCCAAAACCTTATTGGGTTAGTTATCCTGAAATGGTTAAATTAGTAAATGCTGTACCAGTTTTCATCGATACTAAAAAAGAAAATGGATTCAAGTTAACAAAAGATGAGCTTAAAAAATCTATAACAAATAAAACAAAAATTCTTGTAATAAATAATCCTTCAAATCCTACTGGTAGCATTTATACAAAAGATGAATTAATAGAAATTGTAGATGTATGTATAGAAAATAAAATATATATTTTAGCAGATGAAATATATGAAAAAATATGCTATGATGGGGAATTTACATCAATTGCCTCATTAAGTGAAGAAGCTAAAGATATAACAATAACTGTAAATGGTTTTTCTAAATCTGCTGCAATGACTGGATTAAGATTGGGATATACAGCATCTAATAAAACCATTGCTAAAGCAATGAGTTCTATACAGGGACATCTTATATCTCATCCAAGTTTAACAGCACAATACATAGCATATGGAGCCTTAAAAGATTGCTCAGCTGATATAGATAATATGGTTAAGACATATAAGTCTAGAAGAGACTTAATTACATCAAAATTAGACTCTATCGAAAATGTAGGATATGTAAATCCAAATGGCGCATTTTATGCATTTATAGACCTCTCTAAAGTATCTGAGAGATTTAAGTATAAAGATAGCTTTTCTATAGAATTTTGTAATCAATTTTTAGAAGAATATAACGTTGCAGTTGTTCCTGGAATAGCATTTGGTATGGATAAATATATTCGTATATCTTATGCTTGCAGTGAAAATACGTTCTTATCTGGATTAGACAAACTAAAAGAGTTTGTATATAAAATAATGGCATAATAACAATTTAAATTAAATGATGGTTAATATCCCAAATGAGTATATAAGATTTTTATTTACTAACTTAACTAAAATATTAGATAAAAAACAAAAGAGCTACTGATTTAAAAATCAGTAGCTTTATTTTTTAATTGAAATATTAAATTAAGTAAAATGTTGAATTAAAGTGCTAAGTTAATTTATTATAATAAAAAG
>NZ_JBJODA010000042.1:0-5444 GCF_045899875.1 Clostridioides sp. GD02377 | reverse complement strand
TTATATTTACCAGGAGGCAACACTACATTTTGTTCTGCACCTGTATAATTAAATTCATAAACTGTCTCCATTTTTCATGCTCCTTTTTATTATATAGGTAACATATCATTCTGTATCTTTATATTTTCATTATTAAATCGTTCTATTTTTGCAACAACTTCGTCTATCGCTGCTTGAACATTTGTAGTAGTAAGATTACTTGTTACATTGTTATAACTTGTTTTCTCTGCTGTTGTTTCTATGCTATCTACACTAGTTTTTACCTCATTTATTGCACTAACTATATTTGTTTTATCTGTTGTTTCAAGTAATGTTGTATCTCCTATCTTAGTGTTAATCTCTGTCTTAGTAGTTTCTATGTTGTTTGTTAACTCTGTTTTAGTTGTATCTATTTTAGTGTATAACTTATTGATATTTGTTAATATCTTTTCTTCATCTTTTTTAGTTAAAAATATTGCAGTTGGGTCAACAACTAAGGTTACTTTCTCTACATTAGATACCTCTATGATAAATTTTAAATACAAATCTTTCATAGCTCCATTGCCAACTTTTGGCTTATATGTTTCAGGACTTTTACAAATTGCAATCATATCGCCTTCGTTATCTATGAGAGCCATTTCTCTAACTGTAAATCCACCTATTGAACCAGGTACACATGCTGTTGAAATAATCCAATTAGGATTATTTTCATCCTTGTCAAAAGCATTTATATTACCTTCCCAAACTTTATTTTTTAATGCTGTTTGGTCTTCTGTTGGATTGTAATAGCTTCCTCCTCCATCACCTGCTTGAATCTTCTCTAGTACTACTGATTTACCTAGCATTCCTGCGTTAGCAATCTTAGCCTTACCTATATTTGTAAGTATAGTGTAAAATTGTTCATCAGCCATTTATACCATCTCCTTTTGGATATACTGTTAATATTTCTGAACTCATGTTATGAGCTAATGCAAACTTAGCTTTAACATTAGCTTTTACTTCTTTATTTGAATAAGGATATACAGTTATTTCTTCACTCATAATTGTTGTTTGTGCAAAATAAGTTTTACTTTTTAATAAAGATACTAACTTATAACTTACAGATAGATGAGAAGGTTTTATAACATTTACTCTCTTATATAAATCTTCTAAATCTCTAGGAAAACCTTGAGTACTGGTTAATTCAAAACCAAAAGTATATGGAGATATGTTTTCATTTATTTTTATATTTGTACCTGTATAAGATTGAAGTATCATAGACATTCTTTTAGGTGTCATAATATATTTGCTTTGGAGCTTAGCAATGACTTTTCTTCTTCTAGTTTCTATAGCTTCATCTAGATTAGTAGTTAAACCTACTCTATTTTCCCAAAAACTTAAACCCCATGTTGAGCTTTGAGGAAATAACTGTAATTCTATTTCTTTATTTAATAACTCTAGATTATCAAATTCGCTTCCTATAGCTTCATATAAGCTTTGCATTATAATAGATTGTTCATATATTGGTGATAATGTAAGAAGCATTTCTCTACCTTTTTTAGAAGTTATCACTATATCACCTCATTAATTATCTCGCCTATTCCAACTACTTGGTCATTTAAAATAATATTTGTTGTTCCATCATTTATTGTCAAGTTAGAAAAGTCCTGTATGCCTTCATCTGTCAACATCATAGAACCTGTTAGTGCATAAATTGCATTATAAGAAACAGTACCTCCAATATCTATTTTATCGAGGTATTTGTCTATTTTATTTTTTAAGATATTTAGCACAGTTTCTTGACTAGATCCATTTGAAAACACAAAACTAGCTTTTACATTAATTAGTAATGTTTGTGGAGTAGCTATAGTTACAATAGCACCTATAGGAGCTTTTCCGTCTCTATTCCCTGCTACGTTTAATGGATATATATATTCTTGAACTTTATCTATCAATTCTTGTGTTGCTGCTTTTCTATTTTTATCTAGTATTAATACTTTTACTGTCCCTGCTCCATTCCATTCGGGAACTACATAAGCGTATCCTACTCCATCTACTTCCTTAGCCCATCTTATATAATCCGAACTAGCTCCACTTAATCGGTCCTCTTGTTCTGACACAAGGACTCTTTCTCTAAAATGTTATTCGTCTTCTATATCTGTTCCGCCTTTGAAATCTTCTTTATTAGTAACAGATTTAATCCCATTAATAGAGCCTAATAGAACAGTTACAGTATTTTGAGAAACATTTCCTATAGTTCCAGTTTCTCTACATTCTGCTTTAATATCTACTGTTTCATTTTCTCCTATAGTTTTAGTTTCAAGAAGCTCAAACTCTATACTCTGCTTTTCATCAGTTGCAACAGTAGTTACTATAGTTCCTCTTACAATGATAGTTCCTTGTACACCTGCAAATGTAATTATTCCTATTGCTTTTGTAGGTTGATTTTTAAATACTCCCTTGCATTCACCAAGCCACTCTAAATAAATTCCATAGCTAGTTTGAGGAAATGCAATCTTTAAATTATTTTGTAACCCTAATTGTTTTAACTGTGTGATTTCTTCTGCTGTAGGTCTTGTTGCATCATAAATAAAGTCCCCTTCTAGTGTGCTCACATCTTGAAAGTTACTTAACATTCTTTCATGTATAGTGTCTTCATCTTCTGTCAAAAATACTGGTATAGGTAGCTCTCTTTCCATATAATCACCTACCTTTTTATGTTTCCATCTATAGTTATATTTTCATCATCTATTGTTAGTACATCAAATTCATAATTAACAAGCCTACTATTTTCAAGCCAATTGAATATAAAATTACTCACTTCTTTTGTATATAGATGAACTAAAATAGTTTCTTTTATTAACCTAGATATTTCAAGTTCTTTAGCACTTTGAGATAGGTTACTAGCAATTAAGTCTTTTATTTCACTTCCATATACACTAGAATAAGCTGACCATTTGTATCTAGGTGTTAATATAGCTTTTTGACACCATTGTTTATATGCTTGAACTTTATCGCATTTTTTTAATGTTCCATCTGCATTTTTTACAAATTCACCTTTTATAAAATCAAATAAAAAAGAACCCTTTAGGTCCAGTTCATTTTCATTATTATTTTTTAATTCTACAGTTTCAAAAGTTTCATTCTGCGGAAATAGGTTT
This sequence comes from Clostridioides sp. GD02377, assembly GCF_045899875.1. NCBI lineage: Bacteria > Bacillati > Bacillota > Clostridia > Peptostreptococcales > Peptostreptococcaceae > Clostridioides > Clostridioides sp. GD02377. The sequence goes on along the minus strand of NZ_JBJODA010000042.1, from coordinate 2,325 downwards.
GGCATTTACAACCCTCCCAATTACTACAAATTCAGCTCCCATAACAGCTACTAACACCTTATCGCCTATAACCAAGGGCTTCAACTCTTTTGGAGTTCCTATTTTATGTTTATGTCTATATTCTGCACCTAACATTTCATCTGAAAGAGTAAAATAATCTTCTTTTAATGTTAAATTCTCTAACACTAAATAGTCCTGTATTTCATCTTTATAACCACTTACTTTAAGACCATTTGTTGTTATTTCTACAAGTGAACAACCCATTCCAAAGACTCCATCATTAACACTTTTATTCATTTTTTCTTTTAATATTCTAGCAACTCCATTAAATCTAGCATCAGTCATTGTTATAAAATTTCCTCCTTATATAATCTAAAGTTCCTATATTGAGCTTCATTTTTGGTGTAGAGTCTAGTGTATGAGTCACATCTATAACATAGTATTCTCTTCCTTTTAGAGATACCTTGTCACCTGCTCTTATTCTATTTATATCTACTACACAATCAACACTTATTGTTTCTTCACCCGAATTAAACATTGCTTCTGCTGCTTTCTTAGCTTCTTTTGCATTAGTTATCTTTTCATCTTGTTTAATCTTTTGTAGTGTTCCATACTTATCTGAGTCCTTCTTATATGTGCCAATGATAGGTGCTTTTGTATTTTCATCTTTACTCTTACCTAGCACTTTTACACTTGTTACTGCATCATTAAAACTACTTGTAAAGTTTGCATCTTCTAATATACTATCTAATTTATATACATTTACGTTGGTACCAAGCTTAAATAATTTCAATTTATTATCCATTCTTACTCTAAATAAATCTCCACCTTTTGTTGCTGTTTCCTTTAAATCTTTTTTAATCATATCTAGTATGTTAGTCTTATGTATTACTTTAGCAAGTTTCTTTCCTGTGTTAGCTAGATTGTAGTAAGGTATATTCCATTGTTTACAGTAGTATTCAATTCTCTGTGTAGCTGTATTTTCTTTAAACTGATATTGTTCTTCTGATTCTTCCATATATACTGTTCTTTCTCTACAAGACAATGTTAGTTTCTTGCTCTTTTCACTTCTTCTAGTTTCCCATATGACTCCATTGAAGATTGTTTCTTCTTTTTTACTCTCATACGCAATGTCAATTAGAACTATTTTATCACCTTTTTTAATATTTATATCTTGCAAAGTTTTAGTTTCTATTAAGGATACATCCATTTTATATGCAACTCCATCTATAGCTTCACTTAATGTTATTCCTTCATTAAAATTTGCAATGTCATATTTTCCATTTAGTATTATTTTCATTTGCTAGGTATCACCAACTTTTGTCCTTTTTTTATTACATTTGGATTTTTACCAATAACTTTTTTATTTTCTGGTATATTGTAAATCTCTTTCCACCTTGAACCTTTGCCTAAAAATTTCTTTGCAATACTCCATAATGTGTCTGTAGATGTAACTGTATATATTTTAGATTTAGTTTGAGTATTAGGTCTATTATCTTTTAAATCTGTTTTAGTATTACTTTTAGTTTCTTTTTTTAATGTCTCTATCTTCAGTTCTCTGTAAGTTCTAAATGTTATCTCAATATCTCTATCTTCTTCTCTCCCTGCTGTTTGAGTATTGCTAAAACTAGATATTGTAACTAACCCATTGTAACCAAAACCAGTTACTATTAAGCGTAATGGTTCGGCTTGGTCTACCCATTTTTCAAGCATTGCAACTATTTCAATTGGATTTTTTAACTCGCTATATCTGCAATAAGAAGCATCATATAAATTTGGTAAGAATGTCTTGAATGATATTTCTCTTATCTTCTCTCCTTCTTTTTTAATGTCAAATTCACCTAGATTTAATATATCAACAGTTTCAAATCTTTTTTCTTTCTTTATAGATAAACTATCAAGTGGATTAACCGGAAAATGGAAATCTATTTTTTCTTTTTCATTTTTTAGGTATATGTCTATTACCAAGTTATCACTTCCTTTCTAAAATGTTTTTAAATACTACACCGCAGTTTTCTTACCATAAATTCACTTCCTTTGATTTTTTGTATAAAAAAACACCTACATTTTAAGTAAGTGCTTACTGTATTTACAGTTTTACAATTAAATTTATTCATTAATTTAGATTCATTATTATTTTGTATAAAAAATTTCATCTTTTTATTGACTATAAAAAATATTATAGGTAATATTTTTTATAATTTGTGGTATAATAAAAGCAAGAAGAACTACAATCTATTTAGTCGTAGAGTGGAGTTCATTAAAACTCAATCATTTTTTGGATTTAAACATAAATTTAAATTCAACTATTAGGTCACTCTTTGC
>NZ_JBJODA010000041.1:0-7058 GCF_045899875.1 Clostridioides sp. GD02377 | reverse complement strand
TATTTTTATACAATAAATTAAGAAGGAGAATGATATTATGAAAGTATTTTTAGGAGGAACTTGTAATGAAAGCACTTGGAGAGATGAATTGATTAGTTTGTTAGAAATTGATTACTATAATCCAGTTGTACCTAATTGGACAGAAGAATGTATGGAAAAGGAAAGAGAACAAAGAAAAATTTGCGACTATTGTTTATACACAATAACACCACTTATGACTGGGGTATATTCGATTGCAGAAGCAGTAGAAGATTCTATAAAAAGACCTCACAAGACTATTTTCTGTTTATATGACTCAATTAGAGATGGAAAAAAATTTACTATATCAGAATTAAAATCTTTAAATGAAGTTGGTAATATGGTTAAAAGAAATGGTGGAAAGTATTTTACTAATTTGCTTGATACAGCACTTTATTTAAATAAAAAAGGAGAATAATATTATGAAATTTGAAGAAGTATTACCATTAATAAAAAACGGAGAGAAAGCATTTAGATTAGGTTGGAATGGAAAAGGGATGTTTGTAGTTAGACAAAAGGGTTATCCAGATGGAATCCCTTGCAATAAGCAAACAGCAGAGGTATGGAATTTAAAAGAAGGGGATTTATTTAAATGTAATCCGTATCTACAAATAAAAAATAGTGATGGTTCGCATTCTATGTGGGTTCCTAGTACTGGAGATATATTTGCAGATGACTGGGAAGTAATAAGATAAAAGTATTATTTAGAATTATTTTGTAACTGTCGAACGATTGTTGAAGGATATTGACCTTTGAAGTTGAATTTTATACTTTGGAGGGGATAAAATGAAGGATAATTTATTTCTAAGTTGTTTAAGCACAATAATAGCTACTATAACAACTTTTATTACACTTTTTAGTAAAAATCAAAAAATAATAGAAACTCATACAGATACTTATTTTAATAAATTATTAGTTCCTTATATTAATGTATATAAAAATAACGATAATATAAATGCAGTTGATTATATAAAGAGTAGGTACACTCTAGAAGATTATTATATACCTAAATATATTTTTTACTTGGTAGATGAAAATAACTTTTGTTTGTTACATAAAATTTTAGTTGCAGATTATTGGGAAATACATCCATCTAAAAGAAAAAATATATACAAAGTCATGGATAATATATCTGATATAACTGATTTTCTATCTATAATGCTGCTATTTTTTCTGAGTATTCTATATACATATGGAGCTTTAGCATCAGGGTATTTATTTATATCTAAGATTGTTATGTTCAAAACTATGACTTTTGAGGATATAAAGCGTTTTATTGGATATATAAGTTTAACAATTTTTTTCTTCTATCTTTCAGTAAATATTTTTAAACATATTAATGATGATTACTCTATAAAGAATAAAGACATAATGAAAAATATACAAAAAAGAGAAAAAGATTATGATAAAAGTCATGATAGATTTTATATAAGCTAAAGAACTTCTAACCAGAGTTCTTTTTTTATTCCCAAAACGACAAAAATGAGGTGGTGGTATGAATGAAAAGGCAGATTTAGCCCATGAAGATTACTTAAAAGGACTCAAGTACAAGGAAATAGCTGAAAAGCATAATGTAAGTTTATCAACTGTAAAATCATGGGCAACTAGATACTGGAAACAAAAAGGTTGCAACCAACCAAAAAAAGTTGCAACCAAAAAGAGAGGTGCTCCTATAGGTAATACAAATGCTACTGGTCCACCTGGAAATAAGAATGCTGAAAAGTTTGGTTTCTTCTCAAAATATCTACCCGAAGAAACTAGGGAATTGATACAAGAAATATCTATAAAAGATAAATTCGATATTCTTTGGGAACAGATAACCATTCAATATGCAGCAATAATAAGAGCACAAAAGATAATGTATGTTAAAGATAAAGAAGAAATGATTAAGGAACTTAAGAAACATGAAAGTACAGAAAATGGTGAGAAGATAGAGTATGAATTTCAATTTGCATGGGATAGGCAAGCATCTTTTCTTAATGCACAGAGTAGGGCAATGAGTGAGTTAAGAAGCCTTATAAAGCAGTATGATGAAATGATTCATAAGGATTGGAATTTAGCTACAGAGGAGCAGAAAGCTAGAGTTGAAAAGTTAAAATGTGAGGTTGCTAACCTAAATAAAGATGATATTGGAGATGATGAGTTGAAAATAAGTGTAGATTATGGTGATAGCAATGATAGTTAGAATAAAATTTAATCCATCTTTTAGAGAAGCTAACTTTACTAAAAAAAGATACAGAGCTATGAAAGGTTCAGCAGGTAGTGGAAAGTCTGTTAATGTAGCACAAGACTATATACTAAAGCTAGGTGATAAAAAGTACCAAGGAGCTAACTTATTAGTAGTTAGAAAATCAGAAGCTACACATAAATATTCAACATATGCAGAGCTTACAGGAGCTATAAATCGTATTTATGGTAAACAAGCTGATAAGTATTGGAAAACAACTTTAAATCCTTTAGAAATCAAAAGTAAGGTTACTGGTAATTCTATAATTTTCAGAGGAGTTAATGATGCAAAACAAAGAGAAAAATTAAAATCAATTAACTTCTCGAAAGGTAAATTAACATGGGTATGGTGTGAAGAAGCTACAGAACTTATGGAAAGTGATATAGACATACTAGACGACCGTTTAAGAGGCATTTTAACTAACCCTAATTTATACTATCAAATGACATTTACATTTAATCCAGTTTCAGCCACTCATTGGATAAAAAGAAAATATTTTGATTATAAAAATGATGATATATTCACTCATCATAGCGCTTATTTACAAAATAGATTCATTGATGAAGCTTACTATAGAAGAATGCAAATGAGAAAAGAGCAAGACCCTGAAGGATACAAAGTCTATGGGCTTGGAGAATGGGGAGAAACTGGTGGAGCAATACTTAAAAACTATGTTATACATGAATTTCCTACAGAATTTGAATACTTTGATAATATGAGACTGTCACAAGACTTTGGCTTTAATCACGCAAATGTAGTTCTTAGAATTGGTTTTAAGGATGGTGAACTATATATATGTAGTGAAATATATGTGCATGAAATGGATACCTCAGAGATAATAAAGATTGCAAACAGTAAAGGCTTAGAAAAGAATCTATTTATGTACTGTGATAGTGCCGAACCTGACAGAATTAAAATGTGGAAAAGTGCAGGATATAAAGCTAAAGGAGTTAAAAAAGGATCTGGAAGTGTTAAAGCTCAAATAGATTATTTAAAACAGTTAAGAATACATGTACATCCTAGTTGCACTAATACAATAAAAGAAATACAACAATGGAAATGGAAACAAGATGAAAGAACAGGGTTATATCTTGATGAACCAGTTGAATTTATGGATGATGCAATGGCTGCTCTTAGATATTCTATAGATAATAAACTTAAAAATAATGGAATAAGCTTCTTGAAGTAAAGGAGGTGTTGAATATTTATATAAGTGAAACAGATTTAATAAAAGCTCAACTAAAAAAAGAGAGTACTTTTAATCTAGCAAAAGTTATAGAGCATTATATTTTAAAGCATAGACCAGAGAAATACAAACAAGGAGAAGAATACTATTATGGTAATACTGATATAAACAATAAGAGAAGATATTATTTTTTAGATGGAGCTAAGGTTGATGATTTTACTAAAGTTAATAATAAGGCAATTAATAACTACCATAAGCTTTTAGTTGACCAAAAGGTGGGCTATAGTGTTGGAAATCCAATAGTATTTAATGCAGATGATGACAATTTTACTAAGCTTTTAAATGATATGTTAGGGGAAGAATTTGACGATACAATAACAGAACTCTACCTCAATGCTAGTAATAAAGGGATTGAATGGTTACATCCATATATTAATAGAAAAGGTGAGTTTAAATATGTAATAATACCTGCTGAGGAAGCTATTCCTATTTGGGACAGCAAAAGGCAAAAGGAGTTAGTTGCATTTATTAGATTCTACTACATTGAAGATATAGATGGTAACAAGATAAAAAGAATTGAATATTATACAGAAAATGATGTAACTTACTTTATTGAAAGAGGTAATAATTTTGTTCAAGAGCTTTTATATGATGAATATGGAAAATTGACAGAAATACAAGAGGGTCATTTTAGAGTAAACAACAAGGAGCAAGGATGGGGCAAAGTACCTTTTATACCTTTTAAAAATAATGAAAAGTGTGTCTCAGATTTAACTTTCTATAAATCATTAATAGATATATATGACAATAACATTTCTACACTTGCAGACAATTTAGATGAGATACAAGAGTTTATTTATGTATTAAAAGAATATCCAGGAACAAGTCTACAAGAGTTTATAGATAATATAAGATATTATAAATCAATTAAAGTTGATGATGGAGGAGGAGTTGACAAGCTAGAGATAAGTATACCAATCGAAGCTAAAAAGGAGCTTCTTGATAGATTAGAAAAGAACATAATTATCTTTGGCCAAGGGGTTAATCCGGAGTCTCAAAACACAGGTGATAAATCGGGTGTAGCACTTAAATTTTTATATTCACTACTTGATTTAAAATGTTCTAAGACTGAAAAGAAGTTTAAAAAAGCAATTAGAGAACTTTTGTGGTTTGTATGTGAGTATTTAAAGATAAGTAGTAGTAAGAGCTATGATTATAAGTCAGTTCAAATAACATTTAATCATTCTATGATAATAAATGAATCTGAAAAAATAGATATGGCTTCTAAATCAACTGGAATTATATCAGATGAAACTATTGTTAGTAATCATCCTTGGGTTGAAGATGTTAATGACGAACTTGAAAGACTTAAAAAACAGGAAGAAACCCAAAAAGAATATGATGATTTAATTCCTACTAATAATCAAGAGGGTGTTATAGATGAAACATAAAGATTATTGGAGGAAAAGATTTGAACAATCAGAAGAAGTTCAAAACAATAAAAGTGTAAAATATTATCTTGAATTGGGAAAGCAATACAAATTAGCTATGAATAGTATAGAAAAAGATATATTATCATGGTATAACAGATTTGCTGAAAATGAAGGTATTTCTTTGTTAGAAGCTAAGAAACTGTTAAATACAAGAGAACTAGAAGAGTTTAAGTGGAGTGTTGAGGAATATATTAAATATGGCAAAGAAAATGCTATTAATCAAAAGTGGATGAAAGAGTTAGAAAATGCTAGTGCAAGGGTTCATATAACGAGGCTTGAAGCTTTAAAACTGCAAATACAACAACAAGTGGAAGTGCTTTATGGAAATGAACTTGATAGCATTGATAGGTTAATGAAAGATATTTATACAAGTGGATATAATCATACAGCTTTTAACATTCAACAAGGTGTTGGTGTTGGATGGAGTTTGATGAGTCTTGATGCTAACAGAATAAATAAAGTTATTTCTAAGCCATGGACCAGTGATGGGTTAAATTTTTCAGAAAGAATTTGGAGTAAGCATAGGCCTGCTTTAATCAATGAGTTACACACTAAATTAACGCAATCAATTATTAGAGGTGAAAATCCTAAAAATCTAGTAAATGACTTTGCTAAGATGTTTAATGTATCTAAATCTCAAGCTAAGAATTTAATAATGACTGAATCAGCTTTTTTTGCATCAGCTTCAAGAAAAGATTGTTTTAATGATTTAGATGTAGAGAAATATGAGATAGTTGCTACACTAGATTTAAGAACTTCAAATATATGTAGAGAATTAGATGGTAAAGTATTTGATATGAAAGATTATCAAGTCGGGGTTACAGCTCCACCGTTTCATTGTCGTTGTAGGACTACAACAGCTCCTTGGTTTGAGGATGAAGAAGGTTACAGAGCAGCAAAAGGAAAAGATGGAAAAACATATTATGTACCATCTAGTATGAAGTATAATGAGTGGTATGAGAAGTATGTTAAAAACAATGATATCTCAGAAATAAAAAATAGTGCTATAATAGATAGCATAAAAGAAGATATTAAAAAGGGTAACTATAATTTAAATATTCATGATGGGAAACAAGGAAAACATTTAAAAGGGCATAATAATTATATAGAAGGAAGAAGCTATTTAACTATAACAAAAGAAGAGGCTCAGGAACTTATAAACAGGCATGCTGGTAATGGAATTATAAAATTTAATCGAAGTGGAGAATGGGATAAAAAAGAACTTATAGAAATTGATAAGAATATAGGGGTCAATGTTAATAATATTACAGGTGAAAAAACTCTTACAAATAAGTTTAAGATACATTATTCCAAAACTGGAACACATATAGTACCAGCTTTATAAGGAGGGAAAATAAAGTGAAATTATGGGAATATGTAGGGAAAAATATTCAAATAACTTGTGTAGATAAGCAAATAATAAGAGGAAAGTGTGATGGGTATACACAAGCTTTAGATAATGAACCAGAAATAGCAAGTATATCAATAGCTAGGGATGGTTATGGAATTGAAGTTTATGAAAATGAAATAGAATCTATTGAAAATATAAGTAAAAAATAACTAAGCATGTACTTAAAAATAAGTAGATGCTTTTATTGTGTAAAAAATGAAAGGAGATATTAAAAGTGGATTGGTTAAAAGAATTGCTAGAAGGAATAAAAATCGAGGATAACAAGATTGATATAGCTTCTCTTCAAAAGTCTATAGAAAAGAAAATAAAAGAGACTACAGTTACTCAAGAAGATTATGTGAATCTTGAAACACAACTTAATACAGCTAATGAAACTATTAAAAAGTTTGAAGGAGGTATGACAAAAGAAGATGTAGATAACTTAAAAACAACTTATGAAACTGATAAGAAAGTTTTAGAAGAAACTTACAAAAAAGAAATTGAAGAAAAAGACTTTAATTATTGGTTAGGTGATGCTTTTAAATCTGTTAAATGTAGGGATGAAATAGCATTAAAAGCTCATTTGGATATGGAATCACTAAGAAATAGCAAGGATAGACAAAAGGCTTTTGAAGAACAGATAAACCCTTTAAAAGTGGATAAAGATTATTTGTTTAATGCAACACTAGAAGGTGGAGAACCTAAAACAAACACTATAACACCAGGTCAAGAGCCTAAGATAAA
>NZ_JBJODA010000040.1:0-7383 GCF_045899875.1 Clostridioides sp. GD02377 | reverse complement strand
ATGGCTCACAAACACCTGAACAACGATTTGACACTTTTGTAAACTATCTTTTGACTTATGGTAAGAATAAGATATTAACCTTTAGGTGCTTAAGATGGTGAGTAAAACTAGAAAAGCAATAGAAATGTTATATAGAGATAAATGTACTATAGTAGAATATCAACCAATTAAAGACCCTATTACAAAACGAACTAATAATAAAGAAGTAGTTGCATTAGAAAATCAACCATGTAAGCTTTCATATAAAAATATTGCATCAGCTACAGATGGAAAAGTGGCTAAACTTACACAGACGATTAAACTCTTTATATCACCAAACATAAGCATTAAAGCAGGCTCAAAGCTTATTATAACTAATCAAAATAATGTTACAAAAGAATATATAAGAAGTGGAGAATCTGCTATATACCCAAACCATCAAGAAGTTGTCTTAGAATTACTAGAGGATAAAGCGTAATGGCTAGAGGTGGAAGTGTTGATTTTAAAGAACTAAAGAAGCTACAAAGAAAGTTACAAAGACTAGAAGATGGTCAGCTTGATAAATTTTTAAAAGATTGTGCAAGAGAATTAGCTGCAAGACTTGTTCGTAAAGCTAGGAAGCGTGGACGTACACCAAAAAAGACTGGAAAGCTAAAAGAAGGTTGGGGTGGGATAGCTTATGCTAGGTCACTTCCTGTTACTAAAGTTGGAGACAATTATGTTATAGAGGTAAAGAACCCAGTTCCTTATGCTAGCCACGTTGAGTTTGGACATAGAACTAGAAATCTTAAAGGTTTGGTAAAAGGAAAATACATGATGACTATTTCGGTAATGGAGTTAAGAGGAGAAGCAGATGCAATAATAGAGAAAAAATTAATGATTTTATTAAAGAAGGTATTTGATGCTTAATAATATAATTGATGGAATATCAGTAAGGTTAGATAAGGTGTTTGGAGAGAGTTATACAATTTACAGTGAGGATGTAGAACAAGGAATAAATGAACCTTGTTTTTTTATTGTTCCTATAAATTCAAGTAAAACATCATATCCAAATGGCAGAGAGTTGAAGAAAAATTCATTTGATGTATATTACTTACCCCGTTCAAAAGATAAGAGTTTTGAAATAAATGAGATAGCTGAGATGTTACTGGAGGAATTAGAGTATATAGAAATCAATGGAGATTTAATTAGAGGTACAAATATGAACTTTGAAGTCGTGGATAATGTGCTACACTTCTTTGTTGATTATAACTACTTCACTATAAAAAGTAATAATACAGATAAGATGGACACAGTAGAGTTATTTGGTGGTCTAAAGAGAGGTGATAAACTTGAGTAAAACATTAAGTAAAGAAAATAACTACAAATTTACTAAGGAACAGATAGTTAATTCTAAAAAGTATGTAAATAGAAAAGATTTATTAAATGCAATTTTAAAAGAAAATGAGTTATATTCTTTTTCAGAAGTAGAGGATAAAATAAATAATTTTATGAAAGGAGTGAGTTAGATGGCTTTAGGTGGAGGAACATTTATAACACAAAATAAGGTACTGCCTGGTGCCTATATAAACTTTGTAAGTGCTGCAAGGGCAACAAGTACATTATCTGATAGAGGTATTGTCGCAATGCCACTTGAATTTGATTGGGGTATTGATGAAGAAGTATTTCAAGTAACTAGTGATGATTTTGAAAAGTATTCAACAAAGTTCTTTGGATATGATTACACTCATGAGAAGTTAAAAGGTTTGAGAGACTTATTTAAAAACATACGACTAGGATACTTTTATAAACTAAACAAAGGAGTTAAAGCTAGTTGCAGTATTGCTATAGCTAAATATAGCGGAATAAGAGGTAATGACTTAAAAGTAATAGTTACAACAAATATAGATGATAACACTAAATTTGATGTTGTAACACTTTTAGATAATAAGAAAGTAGATACACAAATAGCTAAAGTCATTACAGATTTAATTGACAATGACTATATCACTTGGAAGAAGGATGCAACACTAGAAGCAAGTGCAGGACTTGTATTTACTGGTGGGACTAATGGAGAAGCAATTACAGGGACAGAATATCAAGCTTTCTTAGATAAAATAGAAAGCTACTCATTTAATGCACTAGGATGTTTGGCTACAACAACAGAGATTAAAAGTTTGTTTGTAGAATTTACAAAGAGAATGAGAGATAAGGTGGGAGCTAAGTTTCAGACTGTATTGTATAAGAAAAGTGATGCAGATTATGAAGGTGTAGTATCTGTAGAAAATAAAATCAAAGATGCTGGATTATTAGAGTCGAGTTTAATTTACTGGGCTACTGGAGCTATAGCTGGGTGCGATATAAATAAATCTAATACTAACAAAAAGTATGATGGCGAGTTTGATGTTGATGTTAACTATACTCAAATACAACTCGAAGAAGCTCTAAAAACAGGTAAGTTTATATTCCACAAGGTTGGTGATGAAGTTCATGTGCTAGAGGATATAAATACTTTTGTTAGTTTTACAGATGATAAGAATGATGATTTTTCAAGTAATCAAAGCGTTAGAGTGCTTGACCAAATAGCTAATGATATAGCAACACTATTTAATACAAAATACTTAGGTAAAGTACCAAATGATGCAGCAGGAAGAATAAGCTTCTGGAATGATGTTGTTAAGCATCACAAAGAATTAGAAAATATTAGAGCAATAGAAGATTTTAAAACTGATGATGTTAGTGTGGAACTTGGAAATGATAAGAAAACAGTTATAGTAAGTGATGCAGTTAAGGTTATTAATGCTATGAGTAAGCTTTATATGACTGTTTCAGTAAGCTAAAAAGGAGAGTGATTATAGATGTCTAAAAATGTTACTATGAATGTTAGAGACGCAATAAGTGCATCTGAAGCAGAGTGTTTTGTAACAATAGAAGGTAAAAGATATAATTTTATGAGTGCTATTAATTTAGAAGCTAAAATGGAAAAAACTAAAAGTGAAATCCCTATATTGGGTAGAACTACAAAAGGAAATAAAACAACAGGTAGTAAAATTACAGGGAGTGCAACATTTCATTTTAATACTTCTATTTTTAGAGAATTGCTTTATAGATACAAAGAGACTGGTGAGGATATTTATTTTGACATACAGGTAACTACTGAAGACCCAACAAGTTCAGTAGGGAGACAGACAGTAATACTCAAAGACTGCAATATGGATAGTGGAATAATTACTAAATTTGATGCTGATGGTGAGTATTTGGATGAAGATATGGACTTTACGTGTGAGGATTGGGAATTAGTTGAAAAGTTTAATTTAATATCAGGTACAATATAGAATACACATTTATAATTTATAGATGTGTATTTTTTATGTAGAAAATTAAAATAAAAGGAGATTAGAATAATATGAGTAATTTAAGTGCTTTTTTAGCTCAAAACGCAATAAAGGTTGATAATGTAAAATATATAGCAAGTGATAGATTTTTAGATGAAGAAGGAAAACCAGTCGAATGGGAATTAAGAGTTTTATCTTCTGAGGAAGATGAAGTATTAAGAAGAAATTGTACCAAAAGAGTGAAAGTGATTGGCAATAATGGGAAACATACAGGACAATATACAAGTGAAATTGACTACAACAGTTATGTAGCTGAATTATGTGTGGCATCTACTGTATTTCCCGATTTGAAAGACGTTGAGTTACAAAATAGTTATGGAGTAATGGGAGAAGCTCAGTTATTAAAAACAATGCTTACAGCAGGAGAATATGTAAATTACACTGTAAAAGTGAATGAGGTTAATGGATTTGATACAACTTTTGAAGATAAAGTAGAAGAAGCAAAAAACTAATCAGAGGTGGCGATTTCGATGCTAGTATTACTCATTATTGTATTCAAAAATTAAAGTGGAAACCTAGTGAATACTTGAATTTAGAAGTTAATGAGAGAGCATTAGCAGCCGCCTCAATACTTGTTAAAATAGAAGATGAAGAAGAAGCAATGAAAGAAGCTGAAAGAGAGAAAAAGAGAGGGCGAAGAAGATAATGTATAATGTAAAAACTTTACTTATATAGTATAATATTGGTAAATAACGTTATAGGGGGATGTTATATTATGTGGCAGCGTTTTAAAAAATTAAATATTGTTTTGAAAATTATAATTGGTTTTATTGTATTATTATTTTTTCCAGTATTTTTAATACTTCTTATTGCAGAGTTTACTGTTAAATCCTTTAAAAATAAGAAAATAGTAAGAGGCTTAATTGGAATATTTATAATTTTTATATTTGCTGGAGAAATAAAAGTTTATCTAGCACAAGCGTGGGGAATAAATATTGGGTCACAAGTAAGAGTAAGTAATGAATCAGAAGTAAGCAGAAATAATGAATTAAAATCAAAACAAGATGATAAAAAAGTAGTGAATATGTCAGAAGATGAACAAAAAATATCTAAAGTTACAAATTTAGCTCAAGAGCAAGTTCAAAATATCGCTAAGATACTAAAGGAATGTGGAATAGAAGAGTTTGAAAGCATAAAACATGATGAAGGATTGGATAATGCACATTTTGACGGAGAAAAAGGTTATAGAATTGAGTTTGGCGGTTCCAAAAATATAATATTGTATTTGAATAAAGATAATTCAGTTTACAATGTCAGATGGGCTGACAATGACTTTTATAAAGATGGAAAAGTAGTTTCTAAAGTTAGTGATTATACTCTTACAATGGATGAAAAAACAACATTGCAATTACAATGTCAAAATGGAGTTAGTGCAATTCTAAAGTCGCCAAGTACAGCTGAATTCCCAAATATAACAAAGTGGATGTTCTCTAAAAATAAAGAGGAAATAGTAGTCCAATCCTATGTAGATTCTCAAAATTCGTTTGGGGCAACAATGAGAAGTGAATTTCAAATAATATTCACAAGTGATGGCAAAGATGTTAAATCTTTTATATTTGATGGAAAAGAAATGATAAAATAACTAATCTAAAGGAGTAATCAATTTGGTTACTCTTTTTTGTACTTAAATTTAAGAAAGGAGAGTGAGAAAATGGCAACAATACAAACTTCTATAAAAATATTTGATGGAATGACACCCGCTTTTCGTAATATGACTACATCTATTAATACAACAATTAATAGTTTAGAAAGACTACAAGGGAGATTGAATAATCCACTCAACACAGGCGGGATACAGACTTCTCAACAAAGTTTGAATAATGTAGAAAGTATTCTTACAAGAATAGAACAAAAAATTAAAGGGAATACAAATGAACAGGAAAACTTTAATAATAAGATAAAGCAAGGAAGTGAAGCAGGTTCTGTATTAGTTGCTAAGCTAAAAAGTATTGCTGGTATATATGTTGGAATAAAAGGAATAGAGAGCATTACAAAAGCGGCAGATACAATTGCAAGTACAAAAGCACGTTTAAATCTAATGAACGACGGATTACAGACAACAGAACAATTAAACAAGATGATTTATTTATCTGCTCAAAGCGCAAGAGCGAGTTATGCAGATACGGCAGCACAAGTAAGTAAGCTAGGAATATTGGCAGGAGAAGCATTTGGAAGTAGTGCAGAAGTTGTAAAATTTGCTGAACTGATGAATAAGAGTTTTGTAATCGGAGGAACGTCAGCATCAGAAGCAAGTGCTGCAATGTATCAACTTACACAAGCGATGGCGGCAGGAAAGCTTCAGGGTGACGAATTTAGGTCTATTATGGAAAATGCTCCACTTCTAGCTACTAAAATAGCTGAATCTATGGGTAAGGGTAAAGAAGCATTAAAAGATTTATCTCGGACAGGAGCTATAACGGCAGATGTAGTGAGAAATGCTTTGTTTAAAGCAAGTGCTGAGATAGAAAAGAAATTCGCAAGCATGCCAATAACTTTTTCTCAAGCTCTTACAATGATGAAAAATGATGCCTATATGATTTTTGGGCAAACCCTCGGAAAGATAAGTGGAGCTTTGCAAAGTGTGAGGTTTAGTGAAATTGTTGTATCTATGCGGAATGTTATGATTGCAATATCTTCAAATATTTATGATACATTAAATATTATAAAAAATATTTTAAATAGTGATTTCTTCTCAAGTTTTGTACAAGGAATTACATTAGGAGCGGTATTAATAATACAAGGACTCGGAGGGATTACTAATGCTGCACTTAGTGTTGTTAATATATTTGCTCAGAATTGGTCAATTATCGCACCTGTTGTTTATGGAGTAATAGCAGCAATTTCACTATATTCTATAGCTTTAGCAGGAATATGGTTGTGGGAAAAATTGGTTGCAGCTTCTAAATTCGTTGTAATGTTTGCTCAGATGCTTTTGAATACTCAAACATTGGCAGGGTATGCATATCTTATAAAATATGCAGCTGGACAATGGATAGCAAACGAAGCTATGTTAGCATGCCCAATTTTTTGGATAGTTGCAGGTATTCTAGCCTTTATAGTAGTAATTTTTGTTGCAGTAGAAGCAGTAAACAAATTTGCAGGAACGAGTTTAACTGCATTAGGGGTAATAGTAGGTGCAGTATTTGCAGCAGTTGCAGCAATACAAAATGTTATGATTTGGTTATTAAATGGTTGCATAACTGTAAATGAAGGAATTATAAATGGATGGAATCAATGTGTATATCTTATGAAACAAGCTATTGCAAAGGGTGTAATCTTTATAATAGAAAAAATGGCAGCATTGAATGACTCTGTGAATAGTGCTGGAAATGCACTTGGAAAAGCCTTCATAGACGGGGCAAATATAGCAATCAGAGGAGTAAATAAGTTAATCGATTTATTAAATAAAATACCTGGAGTGGATATTGGAAAAGTTGGAGAAGCAACATTTACACCAGTCAAGGCAGATAATAGCACAATCAAAAAACAAATTGCAGATTTAAACAAATGGGTAGGAGATGCACCAGAAAAAGTGACGCTAGAGAGAATGGGATATAAAGACATTGAAGGTCAGTTTAAAAAAGGAAATGCACTTGGAACTAAGTGGCAAAATGCTATAACTGATAAATTTAAAGATACTTTTGATATTAATAAGATGCTAGAAGATGCAAAGAAAAAATTAGGATTAGACGATTTATGGAATAAACAAAATCCTTTAAACAACCTTGGGGGATTTGGGAGTGGAGATTTAGGAAAGAACGTAAAAGATACTGCGGGAAACACAGCAAAGATGGCAAAGACAATGGATAAAAGTCAAGAAGACCTTAAATATCTTAGAGATATAGCAGAGCAAGAAACAATCAATCGATTCACAGGAGTAAACATAAAAATTGATATGAATAATACAAACAACATAAGTAAAGATACAGATGTGGATGGAATAGTAAATGTCTTAACGGAAAAACTGAATAATGCAATGGTTGTATCAGCTGAGGGAATAGTTTAGAAAGGAGGTATATAAATGGCTTAT
>NZ_JBJODA010000039.1:0-9131 GCF_045899875.1 Clostridioides sp. GD02377 | reverse complement strand
ATGTGCTTCTCTTTACTGTATTCACGACCTCTTTTTATATCAAATCCTCTTGATTGTAAGTATCTTGGCAATTCATCTTGTATTTTTTTTAACTCAATTCTTGTTATTAAATCTTTAGCACTTAATTTCCCATCATAAGTTATTGGAACAAAATTAAAATGCATGTGAGGTGTTGTTTCATCAAAATGTACTGTAGCAGAAATTATATTTTTTTCACCATATCTATCTTTCAAAAATTCATATGAGTATTTAAAATATTTTTCTTTGTCTTTATGATCCATACCTAGAAAAAATTCTGGACTTGCTGAAATTACACTCTCACACATTAATATTGCGTCTTTTCTTATAACTTTTCCCTTTTTCCTATTTTCTTTTATAATTTCTTCTATTTTTTCTAAATATTTTATTCTAGTTTTGTTTTCAAAATCTATATTTTTGTTACTCTTTGTTATATCAATATCTTTATTCTTATAAGATTTATTTTGCCTTTGATTATGTTTTTGAATACCAACTATATTATTTCTAGAATACTTTGCACTTCGTTGGCAAAGTGGTAAGCTCTGCGAGGCATTAAGAACCTATATACCAAAAGTGGTCACTTTTGGCACACCCTAGTGGTCTATTTAGACCACTAATGGTTCATTAATAAAACACTACATACAAACTCAACCTCACTCAAAAACTTATATGGAGCATATTCTCTATACATATTTGGCTTATCTAAAACAATAATTTCAATTCCTTTATCAAGCATTGTCAATGATAGATATTCAATCAATGCACTTATCCTCTCTCCACTTTCTACCTCTGATGCAATGCAACCTACCTTATCAATTTTTTTTGCAACAATGTACATTAGTTCACCTCATATCATTCAGATAATTTTTTCAAAGCATCTATATTTTGGTCTATTATTTCATCCATCATTTTTTCAATATCTTCTTCATCAGTCACTACATTATTCCTTCTTTTCTCTTCCTCAAGTATCAAGATATAATCCTCTAAAGTTTCTATAGACTCATCACCATCAAGATATTTGTTCTTATAAAAACTAAGTACTATATTTTGGATTTCTTCTATCTCCAATGCTCCTTCAATATATCTATCTGACAACTCTAAAATAACTCCACTAACTTCATGAGAATCAATTGAGGCTATTCCAAGTGCAAAATTAACAATTTCTTTTCTCTGTTCTTTAGTTGTATTTTTAATTGAATAATCTTTCATAATCTTCACCTTCCTTTCAATTAAGCCTAACGGCTAAAACCACTTTAACCTTCGGCGTCAAGTGGTCACTAACGCATTCTCAATATGCCAAGCCAGAAGGGGCTTGTCCTATATCGAATTTTGTTATTCCTATTTAAATTCTATCTTGACAATTTCACTAAAATAATAAACCGGCACAAGGGAACTGAAATTGGACGTAATTATTCCCTTATAATAGTCAAGACTTTTTAATTGACTATCATAAGGAAGTAATTACAAATCTATAAACCGTATACTTCGGTCACCTTATCATCTGTACCCTTTTTATTACGTGTAAACACCTATAAACTTTCTACATTATGGTTCTATCCTAATGCAATAATTCTGTTCATAGTTCCCAAGCACTTATGCTCCTAGAACTCCCACACCCGACCTTTAGGTTGTCGTCACCACTCAATCCTGTACTAGCTATAAAAAGGGATTAGCTATATTGTACAGAGGTTCACTTTCTGCATTGGCTGAACTCACCTGACCTTTTTTTTGAGTGGTTAAGGGCTGTCCCACTATATGTCATATAGGTAACATACAACCTCATTTATTGCATTAAAAAACACCTAAAGTATAGGTATCTATACTTTAGGTGTACAACATTTCCGCTTGACTAAAATTATTTTACTTTATATACTATAATTATATTTTGTAAATAATTTCGGTTGGGTTAACTTTCCTTGATAGATTATGCCTATCTTGCGATTGGATTATTCCTTAACTTCTTGGTACTGTTATACCAGTTGTTACTTTAAATCGCCTAGGAAACGATTTAAAGAACTGAAGTTACAGAAGGCACTTACTTTTTGTAAGTGCTTTTTTATTTAGTTTTTATATATTTAAGTATAAATTCTTTCTGAGGATATAACAACATATTTTTTGAAATTTTTGCTAATTATATTTTAAAATCCCAAATTTATTAAAAATAATATTATGATATAATTTCAAATAACAGACGTAATACATCTGTTATTACTGTGGGGGGTGTCGTATGAACAAAGATAAATTTAATGAATTAGATATATCAGAACAAATAGAATATATAAATAATCAATTAGAAAATAATGAAACCTTGACATATATATGTAAAAATATAGGAATAGGCAGAAGTACAATAAGAGATAGATTTAAGAAGGCTAATTACAGTTATTCCAAAGACTTGAACAAGTATATACATGAATGTATAACAGATGTATTACAAGAGCCAAGCATAAAAAATAACATTAGTAATACAAATGTTATACAATCAGATGCAGTAAGAGAAGTAATTAATAAATCTGACAAAGAGATAAAAGATAATTTGTTAGATATAGTTTCTAATTATGATGTATTAAAAGAAATTATAGAGTTACACAAATGTAATACGTCCGTTATAAAGCAACAGATAGTAATAGATTTAGAGGATTCTAATAGTAAACTTACTACTCTAAGAGTTAATAGCAAAGAATTAGAATTATTTAATAGATTTTGTGATGATAATAAACATTTAAAAAAAATTGATCTAATCAGCCAAGCATTAAAGGAGTTTAGAGAAAAGTATTCTTAGAATTATTAAATAAAAACCATAAGTTATCAACTTATGGTTTTTATTTTTATTTAATCTACATTTAAATTAACAGTTTTATTAAAAAAATGTTTTTCCTTATCGTTAACATATATACAAGGTATTATAGTTATTTTTTTCTCACTTCCTCTTAATTCGAACTCTCCATTTATATAGTTTTTCTTATTTTGCAAAATTCCTCCAGCTCCAGTTCCATTATTTAGTTCTCTTCCATTTTCGTCCTTTATAATTAAATATGGATCACTTCTTTTATCTGGACCGATTTCTGTATAACTATCATAATTATATTTAATTTTGATTGATATCGGAGATACTCTAACTTCTTTTATATTCAATGTCCCTTTGTATTCTTTTTCATCTATTTTGATTACTTTATCTACTTCATATACTTTAGTATCTTTAATTATATTTGATGCATTAATTGTAGTATTAAATTTCCAATTACCTACATTATTCTCAATTCCATTTTTTATACCATAATCAATATCTGTAAAAGAAATTTTCAAACTATAATTTTTATTAGAATTGATTTTGTTTAAAATTTCATATTCAGTATCTGCTATTCCATCTTTATTAGTATCTATTTGCAATAAACTAACTTTTAATAGTATATTGTATTTCTTTTCTCCTTTTACCTTTTCTGTTATTGTTGAATAACTTTGTCCTGGAAATACTAGGTCATCTATATAAATAGTCGGAAATGAAGGAGAAATACCTAATTTTCCTATATTTTTAAACTTGATTTTAAAATCTGTATAATCAGCACTCATGCTAACTATTAATTGTCTATCATCTAAAATTACTTCACCTAAACTAAATTTTAGCCCATTACTTTCGATAATTTGCTCACCTTCAAATTTATATTTATCAAAAACATTTTTTTCTCTCCCTAAAAAAGATTCAATTTGTTTAGTAGTATTTCTTATATATGCCCAGGTACTTTCACTGTTTAAAGTTATTAATCCAAAAACAAAAAAGCTTATTAATATTATTGTTATAATTTTTCTTCTATGTAATTTTTTTTTTTCATTCAAAGCTTTTCTTATAGATTTTTGTATAGTAAAATCAAAATTATCTGGTATCTTTATATTATCTAAATTTTTCATCTATCTCCCCCCTCATTAATATTTCGTATAATTTTTTTTTACCTCTTCTTAAGTATGTTTTAACTGTATTTTCATTACACTCAAGTAGCTCTGCTATTTCTTTTATAGTCATATCTTGAAAATATTGAAAGATTATAGGTGTCTTAAACTTTTCTTCTAATAGATCAATTGCATTGTATAAGTCTATCTTTTCTTCTAATTTTTCATATGATACATCTTTAATTAATTCAATTTGAACATCATTATCAGATATTTTGATTTTATTTCTATTTGCCTCATTAACATTATTAATGAGTATTTTTGTCATCCATGTTTTAAAACAATTTGGTTCCCGCAATTTATGTATATTTAAAATTGTTTTATAAATGGTCTCTTGACATATATCCATTGCTTCATTTTCATCTTTTGTATATAAAAATGCTATTTTATATAGATATTCTTTTTGTTCATTTATAAGTTGCTCAATCGCATCTTTATTACCTTTTATAGCATTTCTTACTACATTATCATTATCATTTTGATTTCTTAAATTTTTAAATGATGATAATTTTCTCATATAGATCTCCTTTACTGTATTCTATATTAATTAGATTAATTAAAAATATATATAGTTTCACTTTAAGTAAAATAATTTTAATTAACTCTTTATTTATTAACTTATATAATTTTATAAAAAGCTATGAAAATAGAATTTTATTTCTATAATTCATAGCCATTTAATTTATAAATTAATAAAATTTTGTAACATTATATTAATTAGCTGAATCAATACGATACTCACCTATTATTGTTTTACCATCATTATCATAAAGTGGAATCATTCTGTAACTAGCTTTAGCTCTTATTTTTTGATATGTAATAGCTTCTTCTGGAGTTTCAGGAAAATTAGGTTCATCATATAAGTCATCCATTGAAATATAACCACTTATATTATCAATACCTACTGCTGGTAACATATTTTTAATTTCATATAAATCCATACGTTCTTTTAACTCTTCTTTTGAAATTCTAGTACCTAGATTACTAACCACTACATTAGGACTTTGGTTTGCAGATTGTGTAGTATATCCATTTCCATTATATACTTTAGTAGTTCCTTTTGTATAAAATGTTCCTTTTGAAAAGCTATTTCCTGTTGTATTTGTAAGTGTTGAAGTAGAGCTACCATTAGATTTCCAATCAGCCGTTTTAACAACTTGTCCATTTTTATTATATAAATTAGCATGTGCATATAATCTATTTACTCCAACTGCTCCAGAATTAGATTTTATAGTAGTTGAACCATAGGCACCACTTGAAAGGGTAATATTAGCTGATGTATAGTTTGTATAACTTTTTCCTCCAACAGAAAAAGTTTTTGAATTACTAACAACTCTTGGTTCTACTATTGAACTTTCAGATGCATTTTTAGACCCTTCATTTTTATTATCTAATGCAAAGGCCAGATTTCCTGTTGAACTTATTAGCATTAGTCCTGTTAAAGCAATAACTGTTGATTTTTTTAATTTTTTTAAAAACATAGTTTTTCCCCCTTTAATTATTGTTTTCATAATATAAAACGTTATATAACTTGATCTTGTGACAATTTTTTTTAATTTTTTATTTAAAAGAGTATAATGTATAAGGAAAATATATATATATATATATAATTAAGGAGAAAATTTATACATGATATTATATTTAAATTTATTAGAATCTGAAAATGATATCTCCAAATTTGAATTATTATATAATACATATAAAAAAACTATGTTTTATATAGCTAATGAAATTTTAAAAGATGAATGTTTGGCAGAAGATGCTGTTCATGAAAGTTTTTTAAAGATAATTAAAAACTTCAGTAAAATAAACGATATTAAAAGTTATAAGACAAAAGCTTTTATTATCATAATAGTAAAAAATACTTCCAAAGATATCTATCGAAAACGAAAAAGGGAAAATGAAAAAATAAAATTCCTTGAAAAAGAATTTCAGTCTGATAAATTTCACACTGATGAATATTCAATAGGTTATTTAGAAGAAGCTATAATGAAGCTTTCTGAAAAACATAGAGATGTATTACTTTTAAAACTACAACATGAATTAAATGATAAGGAAATTAGTCAAATATTAGATATAAAACCTGAAAATGTTAGAAAAAGATTATCTAGAGCTAGAGAAGAGCTAAAATATATTTTTATTAAGGATGTGGGTGTTTAATATTGAATGATTTTAAAATAACAGATGAAGAACTTCGCAAAGCACTTGAAAATGTTGAATTAATTCTAATTAGTACAGTTCCAAAAGAAGACGATATAGATTATACTTTTTCAAAAAATTTTGAAAATAAAATGAAAAAATTAATAAAACAAGAAACAAAAAAAACTTTAAGAAAAAATATCTATAATTATTCAAGAAATATAGTAGCTGCATTATTAATAATTATAATTGGTTTATTTGCGATGACAATGAGTGTTGATGCTATGAGGGAACAATTTTTCAATGTAATAAAAGAAGTATATACAAAGTTTACTACATACAAATTCTCAATTAATGAAAATATTGATATGGGAAAATTTAATGAATTAAACCTTTCATATTTACCAAAAGGTTTTAAAGAAATTGACAGAATCAATATTTCAAATGAGACATTCATATTTTTTAGTAATGATGATGGAGATGAAATAGTTTTTAATTACTCTAAAATTGCTGACACAACTATGAAAATAGATACAGAAGAAGCAATTATTGAAAGTGTAAAGATTAATGGAATAAAGGCAGAATATATCATAAAAAATAATGAATTTTCTTTAATATGGAATGATAATATATATTCATATTATATTACATTGAGTTATATTGAAAACATTAAATTACAAGATACGAAAAATGAAATAATAAAAATAGCAGAAAATATAAAATAAAAATGTCACAAAATTACTTTTTATATCGTTATATATATAAATATTATTAGGAGGTAATTTCTATGAAATTAAAATTCAAAAAAAGTTTTATGTTTATAACAACATTATCATTTATCTTTACTAATTTATCTATCTCTTTACCAGTTTTTGCAGATAGTTCACAAGAAAATATTATAACAATTCAAGAGCCAAGATATACTAATATAAACAAAGCTACTAGTGAGCTTAGTATATCTGGAAGTAATGCCATTATAAAAACTACACTTCTAGGAAAGCTTGGAATTACAAAAACAACTATAACATCTACACTTCAGAAAAAGGTTAATAATAACTGGCAAACTGTTGATAGTTGGACAGTTTCAAAAAATGATAAACTTTGTACACTAAGTAAAACAAAGTCTATAAGTAAAGGAACATATCGTGTTTCATCTGTGGTTATAGCATATAAGGGATCTACATCTGAAAGAGATACCTTAATAAGTGCTTCAAAAACATATTAAATTAGATAAATAGTCATATTATTGTATAATTATTATTCAAACAGTATGGCTATTTTAATTCTACATAGAAAAATCTCTTTAATTATGTTTGAATAAACCAACATTTGACCGTACGTGTGATATCTATGTTATTTTTACATAGAATCATTGTAAATCAACAATAAAATATATTCGGTATAGCGAGTATAGAAAATGCACTTTGACCGAATAAAAATATATTGTATGATTATTGTAACAAGATAAACGGAGGTAGGGTTATGATAATAGGATATGAAAGAGTGAGTACAAGAAAACAGGATAATATTAGGCAAGAAAGAATTTTGGAAAGTGAAGGGATTAAGTTTGATAAAATATATAAAGATGTAATAACAGGAGCTACAAAAGAAAGAGAAGCATTAAGCAGAATGTTAGTAGAAGTAAATGACGGAGATACTGTTTACTGTGAGTCTATAAGCCGTTTAGGAAGGAATTTAAAGGATTTAATTGATATTATAGATACATTAGTTCAAAAAGGTGTAAGGGTAAAAATATTAAAAGAAGGTATAGACACAAGAAACAATACTTATAAGTTATTACTTGGTGTATTTGGAGCTGTTGCAGAGATGGAGAGGGAAACAATACAAGAAAGAACGCAGCAGAAAATAGACCAGTTAAAAGAGGATAAGAAAAAAGGGGAGATAAATACAAAAACAGGGAAATGGTTTGGTAGACAAAAAGTAACTAAGGAGCTTTTAGAAACTAACAAAGAATTTATAAAATATTATAATAAAATTCTTGATGGAAACTTAAAGAAGAATGAAGTGGCAAAGATATTAAATATTGGCAGAACTACATTGTACGAGTGGATAAAAATATTCGAGGGTGGAGAAATTAAAAGAAGTAATAGGTCGGATAAGAGAGAATGTGTATAAATTTACATAAATCTATATACATTCTCTCAAATTACTTTAACTAATCTCTAAATAAATCTTTAGAAATTACTTTCTTATTAGATTTGTTTATATTGATAATTTCACGCTTTAAGTCTATATCTCTATATTGTCCAAGAATAATATTCTTTTCCAAAAAAGAACCCTTTGCATTAGTTCCAAATGACATTTGAAATCCTAATTCTCTTGTTTCATTCCTATAGAAACAAAGTTTATTTAATTCTTTAATAAAATTATTAGCATCTTTAAACCTATATGTGTCATTTTCTTGTATCTCTTTGATACTAGACTTATTAAAAATAATATATATATCATTTTTGCTAAGTTCTTCAATCTCTTTTTCATATTTCTTAATTGAATGATTATATTTTCTTGATAAATTTTTATATTGTTTTTCTAATTCATTTCTCTCTACTTCCTTTTCATGAAGAATGTTTTTGTTATTTTTATCCTTATTTTCTATCACTTTCTCAATATTTTTTTCACGTTCAGATATTAGTTGTTTTTGTTCTTCAAATTCTTCTTTTTCTAATTTTAATTTTTTTTCTTTTTCATAAATCAATCTTTCATATTCATTTACTGTATTTAATTTAAATTCTAAATTACTTGTTTTTAATTGCTCATTATATAATTTTTCTTTAAGTTCTATATTTTCTTTCATTGTTCCTTTTAGTATATCTATTACCTCATCATAATCATTCTTATATACCGTTTCTTTTCCTGTTATAAGACTTTTTTTAACATTAGCAGGTTCCAACTCATTAAAACTATTTAAAGGCTTCTCAAAGCCTTTAAATAGTTTCTTTACATATTCTAATTTACTTTCTAATTCTCTAAGTTCTTGAATTTGTTGTTTTTTATAATCTTCTGGTTGT
>NZ_JBJODA010000038.1:0-9193 GCF_045899875.1 Clostridioides sp. GD02377 | reverse complement strand
ATTTGCAATAAAGTTTAATATTAAATAGAATATAAAATCAATATTGATTTATAATAAGATAAAATATAGAATTATATAGTATAGGTAAAGTTTTTGATTTAGAAAGAAGGTGTAATATGAATTCTGATGAAAGAAGAAGCAAATTAATAGATATTTTAAAAGAATCTAAGTGCCCTGTAAAAGGTGGAATGCTAGCTGAGATATTAAATGTAAGTAGGCAAGTAATAGTACAAGATATAGCCCTTATAAGAGCTAGAGGATTTGAAATAATAGCTACACCTCAAGGATATATAATATATAATCAACCATATTTTACAAAGCAAATAAAATGTAAGAATCACAGGAATTCTAAAGAAATTTATGCTGAATTAAAGATTATTGTAGATTTAGGTGGAATTGTTAAGGATGTCATCGTAAATCATCCAACATATGGTCAGATAACTGCAGAGCTTAATATTTACTCTAAAATGGATATAGATAATTTTATGAAGAAGGTTGAGACAAATGAATTTAAACAGTTATCAGTTCTAACTGAATGTAGTCATATTCATACAATTGAGACACTAAAAGAAGAGACTATAGAAGTTATAACAAAAGAATTAGAGGACAGAGGAATATTATCATAAGGAGGAGTTAAATGAATTTTTTATCATTAGCTAAGACTGCTTCAACAAATAGTAATATAACTAAAAGAACTTTAGAAAATATGCTTAATAACTTTAGTGATAATATACCAAATATTATATATGCAATAATCGTATTTGTAATAGGTATCTATATATCTAGGATAGTAAAAAAGATGGTTTCAAGGTTTTTAATCAAATATGGAATGAGCAAAGGTGTAAATAATTTCATTGTATATGGAATATACATATCTATGTTATCTATTATATCATTGATAAGCTTGGGTATTATAGGGATACAAACTACATCAGTTGTAGCTGTATTAGGAGCTGCTGGATTTAGTATAGGTTTAGCATTTAAAGAAATATTATCAAATTTAGGTTCAGGTATGATTATTTTATTTTTTAAGCCATTTAATATAGGCGATTATATTCAAGGCTCAGGTGTAGAAGGTACAGTTTCTGATATACAAATATTTAGTACTGTTCTTAAAACCCCAGATAATAAAACCATAATTATACCAAACTTTCAATTGACAAGTAACAATATAATTAATTACACACATCAAAATAAAAGAAGGATAGATTTTTCATATAATATTTCATATGATAGTGATATCGATGTAGTTAAGTCCATATTGAATGAAATTTTTATAAATGAAAAAAGGATATTGGATGACCCAAAACCAATTATAGGTTTAAACTCTATAGGAAACAACACTATGCAAATAGTTGCTAGACCATGGGTTAAAACTGATGATTACTGGGATGTTTACTTTGATGTAATGGAAAAAGTCAAAAATAAATTTGACGAAAATAATATAAAAGTCCCATTTGTTCCTTCCTCATTATTATTTAATAATATGAGCAATTTAAATACAATGGATAAAAGATAGAATTTCAATTAAGTAAAAAAGTGAATTTAATATAAAAAATTAAAGAAAATTCTAAAAAAATTTGAATAATAGTATTGAAAGATGTTAATATATATAATATAATGATTATCAAATAAAACAATTAGTTAAAAAGCGGTGAAGGAAAATAGTAAAAAACAGATTGTATTCAGAGAATGAGTGGATGGTGAGAACTCATTACAATGGTTTTTGAATCTACTCTAGAGCTTCTAGTTAAAGCTAGACGGTTTACCTACGTTATAGGTCTGAGAGGATTATACGTTTTAGTATAATCAATTAGGGTGGCAACGCGGATAAAAGATTTTCGTCCCTTTTATAGGGTAAACGGAGGTCTTTTTTTATTTTTCAAATTTGTTTAAATTAAAAGTTTACAGCTAGAATACTTGTAAATTAATTGGAATTATAATTTATATTATCAAAATTATTAGGAGGAATTAATATGTTAGATATTAAAAGAATAAGAGAAAATTTAGATGATATCAAGAAAGCTATGGAAAGAAGAGGCGAAAGAGAATTTGACCTTGATGCTGTGGTTGAATTAGATAATAAAAGAAGAGAGATACTTCAAGAAGTTGAGGTTATGAAAAATGAATTAAATGTAAATTCTAAAAACATACCACAATTAATAAAAGAAGGCAAAGATGTAACAGAAGAAAAAGCAAGATTAAAAGAGTTATCAGATAAGATAAAAGGTATTGATGAGAAAGTAAAAGAAGTAGAAGCAAAAATGGAATACACATTGATGAGAATACCAAATGTTCCTCATCCAGAGGTTCCACAAGGTGAAACAGATGAAGATAATGTTCAAATAAGAACTTGGGGAGAACCTACTAAATTTGATTTCGAACACAAAGCACATTGGGATATTGGTACTGGTCTAGGTATATTAGATTTTGAAAGAGCTGGAAAAATAACTGGTTCAAGATTTACTTTATATAGAGGTTTAGGTGCTAGATTAGAAAGATCTTTAATGAATTTCTTTTTAAATACTCATACAGCTAAACATGGATATACAGAAGTTTTACCTCCATTTATGGCTAATAGAAATAGTTTTATAGGTACTGGTCAACTTCCTAAATTTGAAGAAGACATGTTCAAGATAGAAGGATTAGAGTATTTCTTAATACCAACAGCTGAAGTACCTGTTACTAATATACATGCTAATGAGATATTAGATGTTGCAGAACTTCCAATTAAATATTGTGCATATACTCCTTGTTTTAGATCTGAGGCAGGTTCAGCAGGAAGAGATACAAGAGGTTTAGTTAGACAACATCAATTTAATAAAGTTGAGTTAGTTAAGTTTGTTAAACCAGAAGATTCTTATAATGAATTAGAATCATTAACTCATGATGCTGAAACTATGCTACAAATGTTAGGTCTTCCATATAGAGTTGTAAAAATATGTACAGGGGATTTAGGATTTACAGCTGCATTTAAATATGATTTAGAAGTTTGGATGCCAAGTTACAATAGATATGTAGAGATATCTTCTTGTTCAAACTTTGAAGATTTCCAAGCAAGAAGAGCAGGAATAAGATTTAAAAGGGATAAAAAATCAAAAGCAGAATATGTTCACACTTTAAATGGTTCTGGATTAGCTATAGGAAGATGTCTAGCAGCTATACTAGAAAATTATCAGCAAGCAGATGGTTCTGTAGTAGTTCCTGAAGAATTAAGACCTTACATGGGTGTTGATGTTATAAGATAATACTCTATTGATATTATATGTAGAAATATATTTTGATGTAAAAGACATACTATGAATGAACAATAAATTAAAAAAGCTATGAAATTATTAAATTTCATAGCTTTTTTATGTGAATTTATATAAACAAATATCTATCATAAAATGCTAAACATCTTTATAAATCAACACTTATATAAATGGATAAAGATTATTTTGGAACTAATTTAAATAAAATATAGAGATATCTATTAATAATTAAATAAACAAAATAAAATTAAGTTGAATTATAAAATGAATTATGATAAGATAAGTTTGTTATAAGTTTTGGGAGGAATTATGGAAAGTTCATTTTATATGAAAGAAGCATTAAAAGAAGCATATAAAGCATATAATAAAAGAGAAACACCAATAGGAGCTATCATAGTTAAAGATAATCAAATAATAGCTAGAGCTCATAACCTTACAGAAACGTTAAAAGATTCTACAGCTCATGCAGAGATTTTAGCAATAAAGCAAGCATCAGAAAAAATAGGTGGTTGGAGGTTGACTGATTGTGATTTGTATGTTACAATGGAACCTTGCATAATGTGTAGTGGTGCAATAGTTAATTCTAGAATAAAAAAGCTTATAATAGGGACAAGACATATAAAAAATTCATATATAGAAAAACAACATGAGTTTAAATTAGATTATTTTAATAATAATAATGTAAAAGTGGCTTTTGATGTTTTGCAAGAAGAATGCTCGATCATATTGCAAGAATTTTTTAAGGCATTAAGAAAAAGAGATTAAGGAGAGATGGTCGAGTGGTCGAAGGCGCTCGCCTGGAAAGCGAGTATATGGGTAAAACTGTATCGTGGGTTCAAATCCCACTCTCTCCGCCAGAAACAATAAAAGTAATTAAATATGGTTGTAATTTTGCTGTACTAGATGGGGAGGTAGCGGTGCCCTGTAACCTGCAATCCGCTATAGCAGGATTGAATTCCATCTAAAGGCTTATTTTCTGTAGGGCCGCCCTAAATAAGTGGTGTTGATGCTTAGGTCCTGCGCAATGAAAGCTCATGAACCCCGTCAGATCCGGAAGGAAGCAGCGGTAAGTGATCACTTTTGTGTGCCGCGGGGGTGCCTAAGTTGAGCTAACTGTTTTGGTAACGCCTATGGAATTAAGTCGATAGATGGTGTACAGCATTTAATATATAAAAGACTAATCCCTTAGATAATGAGGGATTTTTTTATTAATTTTACTAAAGAGAGGTAAAAAGATGCATAAAGCATTATATAGAGCATATAGACCACAAAAGTTTGAGGACGTTATTGGTCAAGATCATATTATTAAGACTTTAAAAAATCAAATATACAATGATAATATAGGACATGCTTATTTGTTTTGTGGGACAAGAGGTACTGGTAAGACATCTACTGCAAAGATTTTTTCAAGGGCAGTTAACTGTTTAAATAAAATAAATGAAGAACCTTGTAATGAGTGTGAGATATGTGAATCTATATTAAAGGACAATACAATGGATGTTGTAGAAATAGATGCAGCATCAAATAACAGTGTGGATGATATAAGAGAACTTAGAGAAAGTGTGAAATATTCTCCAGCTAATGCTAAATATAAAGTATATATAATAGATGAGGTTCATATGTTGTCTCAAGGAGCTTTTAATGCACTATTAAAAACATTAGAAGAGCCTCCATCATATGTAATATTTATATTGGCTACTACTGAACCTCACAAGATACCTGCAACTATTTTATCGAGATGCCAAAGATATGATTTTAAAAGAGTTACAGTTAAGGACATGACTCTTAGAATGAAAAGGATTTGTGAAGATGAAGGAATTGATATAGATGATAAAGCTCTTAATTTAATAGCTAGGAATTCTCAAGGAGCGCTTAGAGATGCTCTTAGTATATTAGACCAATGTATATCATTTGGAGAGAATAAAATAGATTATAAAGATGTTGTTGAATTGATGGGAAGCGTCAATATAGAGCAGTTATTTGAATTGTCTCAATGTATTGTGGAACAAGATACTAAAAAATCTCTAGAGATATTAAATGAATTTGTTTTATGGGGGAAAGATATAAGAAACCTTATAAATGATTTGATTGACCATTTTAGAAATTTAATGGTATGTAAGGTGTCATCAGAATTAGATGAAATAATTTCATTGCCAGAAGAAACTATAGAACAACTTAAGTTTCAATCTGAAAACATAGATATAAACGATTTGATAAGAATTTTAAATGTATTATCAATAACTCAAGATGATATAAAGTCATCTTCAAATCCAAGAGTTTTAGTGGAAATAACTATGATGAAAATTGCTCAACCAATGTTTGATGAAAGTAAGGAAGCTCTTATTAAAAGAGTTGAAAACTTAGAAAAAATGATTGAATCGGGAAGTTTTAAAGTTTTAAAACAGGGCAATAACAAAGAAAAAGAAGATGATGTCAATAGAGAAATAGATGTAAATAAAGAAAGTGTAGTTTATGAAGATGTAAAAAATGAGGATGTTATACTTATAGAGTCATCTTGGAAGAATATACTTAAACAAATTAAAAAAGATAAAAAAATGCCAATATATGCACTTTTAAGTGAGGTAAAAAGTTTTAACGTATATTCTAATATGTTGTATGTTATATTTGATGATAAATTTGATTTCGCGAAAACTAGACTAAGCTCCCAAGATACAATAACTTATTTAGAAAAAACAATAAGAGATGTTTTAAATAGAAGTTTTAGTGTGAAAATAGTATTGACATCAGAGGTCAAAGATATAAATCTTGAAGTTAAAGAGAAAAAGGATATTGGTGAAGAGATATTAAAGAACATAGTAGATGAAGAGATATTAGAAATAAAAGATAGTATTGATGAAAATGAAAGTAAATAATAAAATATTATTATGATATAATAATAAAATGAAAATAAGTTTAGGAGGAATAGTATTTATGGCTAAAAAAGGTTTTGGAGGCGGAATGATGCCTGGTGGTGGAAATATGAATAATTTATTAAAGCAGGCTCAAAAGATGCAAGAAAATATGCAAAAAGCTCAACAAGAGTTAGAAAATAAAGAAGTAGAAGCCTCAGTTGGTGGAGGAGCAGTTACTGTAAAGGTTAATGGTAAAAAAGAAGTTTTGGATATAACTATTAAGCCAGAAGTAGTTGACCCAGATGACATAGAAATGTTACAAGATTTAGTTTTAAGTGCGATAAATCAAGCATTGAGAAATATTGATGATATACAAGCAAATCAAATGAATAAGGTAACTGGAGGTATGAATATACCAGGGTTATTCTAGTAGGTGATATTTATGCAAGTTTATACAGGTCCAATAACGAGACTTATAGAAGAATTTTCAAAGCTTCCTGGAGTAGGAAGAAAGACTGCTCAAAGATTAGCATTTCATATAATTAGTATGAATACTAATGATGTGGAAGCTTTATCTAAGGCTATTATAGATGCAAAAAGAGAAATAAGATATTGCTCAATTTGTTGTAACATAACAGATACAGACCCATGTAGTATGTGTTCAAATAAAAGTAGAGATTCAAGTGTCATATGTGTTGTAGAAGATCCAAGAGATGTAGCAGCTATGGAGAGAACGAGAGAATTTAAAGGTAAATATCATGTATTAAATGGAGTGATTTCTCCAATGGATGGAATTGGACCAGATATGCTAAAAATAAAGGAGCTTATACAAAGGCTTGGCAATCAAGATGTCAAAGAGATAATAATGGCAACAAATCCTACAATTGAAGGAGAAGCTACAGCTATGTATATTGCTAGATTAGTAAAGCCAATGGGAATTAAAGTTACTAGGATAGCTCATGGTCTTCCTGTTGGAGGCGATTTAGAGTATGCAGATGAAGTTACAATATCAAAAGCATTAGAAGGTAGAAGAGAAATATAAAAATCGAGGTTAATACCTCGATTTTTGTAATTTTTTGGTGTTAAATTCAAATTAATTTTGATTTAGATTTATTGAATAAATTTCTTTTGTATTGTATAATTTGTTGTATAAATCATTTAAAAATTTTGATAGGGGTGCAACATGAAACCAATTATGAACTTAGAAGAACATAATGCAATGAAAGAAAAAAGAGTTAAAAAAATGAAATCGAAAGATAAACCTAAACATGATGATTTTGATGATATAAGTTTTTCTAATAAGAAAAAAACTAAGAAAACTGCACGTAACAAAAACACTGAATTCAGAAATAATTATAAAAACTATCAGTATGATTATGAAGAAGACTTTTATGAACCAATTTAATATTAAATAATTAGAAAATAAAAAATCCCTAATAGATAATATACTATAGGGATTTTATTTATTTTATCAATTAGAAATTATACTTAAAATCAAATTAGCTATATTTTGTGCTGAATTTGATTTTCTTAT
Organism: Clostridioides sp. GD02377; assembly: GCF_045899875.1. Taxonomy (NCBI): domain Bacteria; kingdom Bacillati; phylum Bacillota; class Clostridia; order Peptostreptococcales; family Peptostreptococcaceae; genus Clostridioides; species Clostridioides sp. GD02377. The sequence goes on along the minus strand of NZ_JBJODA010000038.1, from coordinate 1,553 downwards.
TGATTTAATATTTCCTTTTAACATCTCTAATCTACTTGGGTCATCTATTAGAACCTTTAATAATATTGATAAATTATATTTCTTTGTAGTTCTAAGTGCAGCACCACAATTGGATAAAAAGTCTAGATTTTCTTCTTCTTGTCCAGGTATGTAATATGGAACTATCATAGGTACATCTTTTAAAAGCGCTTCAGTCGTAGTAAGTCCTCCAGGTTTACTTACTAATACATCTATAGAAGCTAAGATATCATTCATTTTATTAGTATATCCAAGAACACATACATTTTTATTATGAGAACGAGACATAAGTTTTTTTTCTATTTTTTCTTTCAAGTTTTCATTCCTACCAGTTATCACAAGTATCTGAAAGTCTCTATCAGTGTCTAATAACTCATCTAGTGTTTCTTTTATATTTCCAGCTCCAAAGCTACCACCCATAAGTAAAACTGTCAATTTATCAGGCGATAAATTTAACTCAGAAAGAACGACTTCTTTATCCCTATGGGAAAGAAATGATTTCTCTACAGGAATTCCAAAGGTTCTAATTTTGCTAGATTCAACTCCATCAAATACCAATAATTCTTTTACATATTCATGACCAACTATATAATAATCAATTTCATTTTGTATCCATGTAGAATGTGTAGTATAATCAGTTAATACAGAAATAAGTGGAGGAACATTAATCGTGTTTGTGTGATGTTTATAAAAATACTCTGTATAAGTATTTGATTCATTATTATGTAAGTTAAAGTTTTTTTTCAATGTACTAAGAGCAATCATTGGAAAAGGATGTGTTCCAATAATTAAATCTGGTTTTGTATTTCTAATAAGTTTTTTAAATTTTTTTGCCATAAATGTTATTATTAAATTGTCTTTAAATTCATTTTTTGATAAAAGATTCGTTTCAGATAATCTATATACACTGCCATATGCTTTAGGTGTATATATAGCAGATTTTTCATATCCTCTTGAAATTATCTTATCCATTGTGTTATTAACTAATTTTAAACTATCTATTATTTCACATTCAATTGGTTCTCCATCAATTGTTTTGGAAGTAAGCTCTTCTTTAATAGCTAGAGCAGCTCTATTATGTCCACCACCAGTGGAAGCAGACATGATTAATACTTTTTTGCTCATAATAAAATCCTCCTAAAATGTAGCATAGTATTTGTATGATATTATATTTTGATATATATAAATTGTCATTGTAAATCAAATTATTAATAAATTATTTTTTAATATTAATCTAATACAAGATTACAAAAATTACAAGTGAAAGAAATGTAAATTAATCTTAGAAAATATATGCTATTATAAATATCTATTACAAATAAAAAATTTAATTATAGAATAAAAAGGAAGATTGAGCATAGAATATATATTAGTTTTATGAAATAAACACTTCTAAACAGTATTAAATTTAAAAATTTGAATATAAAAAATATCTGAGAAATAAAAAATTAAAAAAAATGAAAAATTATATTGACTTGGATAAATAAAGGTGATATAGTATTACTTGTCCTTGAAAAAAGGAAAAAGAAATAAAC
>NZ_JBJODA010000037.1:0-9611 GCF_045899875.1 Clostridioides sp. GD02377 | reverse complement strand
ACACATATTGTAACCTGTTCATAATTATATTATAATGAACTAACAAAAGTTTTATTGCTTATGCTACATAATAATGAACTATTGAAAGTATAATTTGTAATAGTTCAAGAAAGTGAGAATATAATGGATATACTAAAGATACCCGAAGCTGAATTTAAAGTCATGAAATTTGTATGGAGTAAAAACGATATAGTCACTTCCAAGGAAGTTATAAAGGCAATGCAAATTGAATGTGATTGGAAACCAACAACAACACTAACACTTTTATCAAGACTTGTTATTAAACGCTTTTTAGCATCTGAACGAATAGGCAGAATTACACATTACACAATACTTATAACAAAAAAAGATTATAAAGTATCTGAAACAAAAAGATTCTTAAATGACATACATTCAAATTCATTAGAAAGCCTTTTAGCTTCTTTGAAAGATTGTAATATTAAACATAAAAAATAGTACACCAGTATAAATAATATAACTTATACAAGTGTACTTTTTTTATTTTTACAAATCGTTATGTAACTCTTGTAAATATATTTTTTATATTAAACTAATCCTTCTAGTAAAACTTCTTTGTCCGTTTCATCAACTGTATTTAATAGCTTATTTATTCTAGCTTCAACTAAATGTTCTAAGCTTAAATCACTATCCATTAAATCTAATTCTTTTTTGATGTCCTCTATAGTAATGTGTCCTTTAATAGTATAAACTCGTACTCTTTCATTAGGTGGAACAGGACTTGGTAGTATATTTTTATAGTATTTATAGGGCAGTCCTGTTCCACCCCTATGATTTTTATACTCAATAACAAAAATCGAGCGTAATATTAACCTTATTTTCTTAATAGTTAGCTTCTTTTTAGTGGCTAGAAACGTCTGTAAATCAACGATTAGAGCTTCTAGGTGTTCTTCTGTATAACTTGTGCCAACTCCAAACATTGAATTAATATAGTTATAAGTGTAAGTCCCAATATTATCATCATTTATCAAAGAATTTAACAAAATATCAGCTTTTTTAATGAAATTTTAGCGAATTTATTCTTATTTTAATTGATATTAGTTTGATTTCTAATTTTATAAATCCTTTTAAATTAATCTCTTTTAAACACTCCTTTTCAATGTCAAATTGCCTTTTATTTTATGCTAATCCATTTAATAATATCTCTTTGTCACCACTATCTATAGTTTGCAATAACTTATCTTTACGACTACGAACTAAATGTTCTAAGCTTCTATCATTCTCCTTTAAATCAAGTTCCTTTTTGATGTCATTTAGTGTAATATATCTCTCTATTTTGTAAATTCTGATTGTCTTTTTATTATCTGTGGCACCCATAGGGTATATATATTTATAGAAACACATTTCTAAGGGTGCCACACTTCTATATTTTTTACTGCTGACTACAAAAATATTGTTTAATAAAGTACCTATTGCTTCGGTTGTTTGCATTTTCTTTGTTCCTGTGAGGATTTGCAAATCATTGCTTAATTCTTGTAAATGTATTTTTGTATAGCTTGTACCTATTCCAAATCGTTTAATTATATAATCATAAACTACTGTCCCTATGAGTTCATCGTTTACGAAGTTAGGATACTGCTCCTTAAGTTCTCTATAGATAAGTTTATTTATCTTATCAAATATAGACCATCTGCCCTTGTTTCCCATTGTTGCAAGTTTCCACGCAAGGTCAATACTATAACTATTATCTAATACAAAATCACTAAATAAGTCTATTATTTTTCTGCAATTATTATTAATTATTAGGCTATATAAATCATACTCCATGTAATGTTTTAAACAAATATTATTATCTATCCTCATATCATGGTGATATTTTAATAAGTTACTGCTGGTCATTGACTTCTTAATCTCACTATAACCTACCAAATATTTTTTATGTCCTTCTAGTTGCTCTATAGCTGATTTTTTAAATTCCTTAATAGCTTCTTCATGCTCTTTGATTTCTTCTTCTACCTTTTCAGCTTCTTTTTCTGTTTCCACTATCTCAATTTTATTAAAATATTCCTCTAATAGCACTTTGAAGCTATCTATTGTTCTTGTTTGGTAGTAATTATTGTAAGCATTACTTTTTATGTACAATTTGTCTGTTTTATAAGACATGTCCTTTTTATCGTAGTATATGTTACTATCAATATTCTTAATGTTTATAGGGCTTATATCAATTCCTATTGCTTTAAATGGTAAGTCTCTCTTAGAAGCTTTATTGTATATATTTGTTAGGCTCTCAACGTCTTTTATGTTCTCATTTATGCACCATTCAACTGAATATACTTTGCTATCCTCATTTGTCGTTTTGTAACTATTAAAAATATGTACATTTATACTTTTTGCCCCTCTAACTCTTGCAACATACTGTTTTATTTTTCCTATATCTTTTTCTCCAAGTATAATAATATCTGTTACATTGGGATTGTTTATATTCACACCTGCCGTGATTACAGACGTATTTAAAAGCACCTCATAGCCTTCCATATCGGAGTAACTAACAATTCTATCATATAGCTTACTTGTGTCTTTAGTATCTGAAATAACAACCCCACTTTTTTTGTTAATTTTCTTTGATATATAATTAAGTGTTGATATACTATCTTTTAAAAGCATTGCATTGTTTGAATTATTTAGTATTTCTATAACCTTAGCAATATTAATTTTATCGTATAACTTAACGTTGTATTCTGTTTGTATTTTTTGCTTATATTCGATTACATGATTGTATATTTCAAACTCTAATTTTGAAGGTGTTGCCGTTATGTCTAATCTACCTCTACACTTATTAGTTATATTATTTAAGCTCTTTATTGCCTTGCTTCTGAACGCATCTGTGTAGGTCTGATGTATTTCATCAATAACTATTATATATTCGCTTAAATCCTCTTTTAGTAGTTGTTCAGTTTTATCCCATGTCATAGCCACTAAATTGTTGTTATTCAAAGCGTGTTTAGTAGGTATCTTATCATATGCACCAGCTATATTATATTCGACCATTGCTTGTTGTACATTTGCAGAGTTGGGGAATATAAAGAGTGCTTTTGTGTCTAGCTCTTTTAACATGTTTATAATTGAGTATGTTTTTCCACTTCCTGTAGGAGCTACCATTAATACGTTCTTACCTTCTGTAGCATGTTTAATTGACTCTCTAATACCTTTCAAATTCTCACTTATATATTTATCTACATCAATTATTAAATCAGCTCTATAGCTTGAATAGTTTTGTTTCTCTAGCATAGATTTTATTTTAATGTTGTTATCTAAATAATACTTTCTTTTATCCTTATCAGTCATACACTCAAATTCAAAAGCTAACTCAATATCATTATTCCTAAAAGCTTCTTGTTTCTTTTCTTCTATGAAGCTATTTATATCTTTTTTCTTTATGTAAATATTCTTAGGAATGTTATTTATTTTTTTAGTACTGGTCTTATTCTTGTTAATTGGTAATGAGATATTGTATTTATTAGCTAGGAATAAAATAGCTTCTATAGGTCTTTCAAAGCGTTCATATGTGCGACATAACTCAATTATATCAGCACCAACAACACAATTATGGCTATAGCATGTATATATTCTTTTGTTTAAATCGAATTGAAAGTTTTTATCCTTACCACCATGAATTGGGCAAGGGACATTTCCTTTTTGAGTTGTATTGACTCCTATATCTCTTAAATATAGTTCGTCTATATTAGCATTTTTTATTATATCAATTAATTGTTTTATATCTATTTTCACTTGTAAATTTCCCCCTTCTTAACTAGGGACTAATCAAGTTTTATCAAGCTTATGTATTTACATTCTGCCGTAAATCTCGTATAATTAACATATAAAAAGAATAAAGAAATATATTTTACATGTTAGTTAAGCCTAAGTGATTAGCTCCTAGTGACTAACTCTTAATCTTGATTAACCCTTAAATGGAAAGAATGAGTGGTTGCCGTCAAACAAATACTCGTTCTTTTTCGTTTTTTTTGTTATTAGTATTATATCACTATTAAAATTATAATTCATTGTTTAGAATTATTTTTTTTTGACGGTTTTAATATATATTTTTAATTTCTTTTCAAGCATAGTTTTTTATTTAAGTCTATAAATTCAGCTAGGTCTAGCCCATCTAAAACACCCATTCTATACGCATATTCTTTTTCAATTACGCCATTGCCATATATTTTTTCTTCAAAATCAATTAACATTTTTTTATGTTCTTTTTCTTCCAATATTTCTAATAATCTGTTCATGATTCTTTCAGATTCTTTTTTGTCATTTAAATATATTTCGTTATTTTCCAGTAGTTTATCTTCTAAATTTACTCCGTATGTATCAAATCCAGCCCTTAACAAATCATCTTTTATCACTTTTAACTCTCCTTTTTATCTACATTTAAACCTTTTTGCACCCTATTGTTTGTTTTGTAATCTTATATTTTTAGTTAAGTTTAGTTAAGTTTTTAATAGCTCTTTCTCAATAAAATATCTTGTTAGCTCTAAAGCATCAACTTCAAGCACTTTTGTTAATTCAATTATCAATGTTATTGTAGGGCTATGATAAAAACATTCTCTCTCCAGCTTTGATATATAACTTTGACTTATATTGGTCATTTTACTTAGCTGGTTTTGAGTTATTTTTTTATTTGTACGAGATATTTTTAATATATTTTCTATCAGTATTCACCCCTAAATATGGTAATATATTCTATCTATTATTATGTAATTATTTACTATACATTGTCAAGCATATATATTGTTTTTGGCACATATTTTATATACTATATAATAAAAAAGGTGGCGATTAAATTGTTGAATATACAAATAAATAAATTATTAGAAAATCAAAATAAAACACGTTATTGGTTAGCAAAGCAAATTGGAATGACTCATCAAAACTTAACTAAACTAGCCAACAATAATACAAATTCTATTAAATTTGATTCTTTAGAAAAAATTTGCATGGCTCTTAAATGTTCACCTAATGAATTGTTAGGTTGGGACAAATAAAAATATTAATTCTAAAGGGTTTATTTATAACTACTAGAAAGCTACTTTAGTAGTTATTTTATTTTGGAGGTCTAAACATGGATAGATATACATTTGATAATTTACCTGTTAAGGAGCAAATACAATATATTAATAATAAGCTCCTAGAGGGCGATACACTAACTAATACATGTAAAGATATTGGTATTGGTCGTACAACTATAAGAAATAGATTTAAACAACATGGATATGAATTTAATCAAGCTAAGAAGCTATACATATCTATTGTTGAAGTTGTTGAATTAGAAAGTAGTTCAAAAGTAGTTACGGGCGACACTAGCAATGATAATACTTTAATTGATACAACTAACATTGATTTTAATAATGTTTTATCTAAATTCAATGAGATGAATACTAAGCTAAATGAAGTATATAGCTGGTACGAATCACAAAGTAGTAATAAAGTAGTTGGGGCTGATAAACTAAATATAGACGATTTCACAGGCGATATAGTTGTTAGAAGCTATAAGGTCTATGAGGATATTCAAAAAGAGTTTGTAGCCTTCTGTGAAGCTAATAAGAAGTATAGGGTACAGGATATTATCAGCCAAGCTCTTAAAGATTTTATGGATAAATATAAGTAATTTTACTTACTTTCTGATATTCTAAAAACTTTTCCATGAAAATCTCATTTTTTTGGCTTCCTGTGAAAAATATGTACTCCTTCCAGTCCTCTATCTTTGTTTGTTTTATTAATCCGATAGGGGGCGTATTATATATATTTCTATCGAGCATATACTCATCAAAACATAGCATTAATTTGATTATTATGTTTCTATTTATTTTAAGATTATATATATAATTTATCCTTCAATACATTGTAATTACTTACTTCTTTAGTTTTAATATTAATATTCAAATCATCCCTTTTTAAAGGTGCTATAAGTGCTATATAGACATTGCAACTTATATACTTTTTACGGGTGCAGTTGCATATGCAAAATCTTTATTTCCCGACATTTAACCATCTGTGAATATTTATATCCTTTATTAGTCAAACATAGTATTTTAAACAACTCCGACTATCTTTAGTAGTAATATTTCACATAGCTTTACTAATGTATTTTTGCATCTGCAACCATGATTTTAAGTTGCAACACCCCACCCCCACACCTTACACAAAACAACGCCTATCTCCGAAGCCATATACCTACCTCGGTTCACATTTTTTAATTTAAAAGGGTTATTTTTATCAAGGGGGGGCTAATTATTGCACTTTTTTGTGGTGAATCAAATAGCCTTCTATATATTGATATAGCTTTATTTAAAGCACTTAATTGAGTTGTTTAAATCTAAATTAAGTGAGTTTTAATAAGACAAAATATATAGGTTGTAACTTTATTTCAAAAATACAGTAAAATAAATAGCTATATACATTGATTTCACTTGAATCAAAAGGATTTTTCGAGTTGTTTTTTATCTTTTTTACTTAATATGAAATATCCCTTATATCTTATTTCACCATAACTTTATTTAATAAAGTAGTTTCGTTATACAACACCCTTGTATGCGTTGATTTCGCTATAGTCAAGCAATGTATTTGAGTTTGATTTTTTATTTAGTTTAATAGTTTTGAAATATTATAATATTAAGCTTCAATATTCCTTCACTATCATTTGATAATCAATTAATAATAGCTATTTTTTCTAAACAAGATAAAAACAATATCTATGCCAGTAATAGTAATACATACAAGTATATAAAAAAATGTACGATTACTATAAACTATTACATTTATTTTAGTTGTCCTTATCTATTGCAATTACTTATACATAAGCTTATTTGATTATTCATTAATTATAAAATGTAAAAATAGCAAAGAAAATCGTACATTTTTAACTATAAATTAAGTTTCATAATGGCATTATCAGCTTGTTTTTGTACTACCCCAATATAAGTTAATGTATCTATCTGATTAGCATGGTTTAAAGCTCTTTGTGCGACTTCAATTCCTTTATCCTTAAATATATGTAAACCATGTGTTTTCCTCATACTATGAGTACCTATATTTAATTTTATCCTACAAGCTTTTGAAGCTTTTTTAATAATTCTATATGCTTGTGTAGTGCTTATTGCTTCATTCTCTCCCTTTTGACTTTTAAATAAGTATTCATTAGTTGGTTTATCTTTGCAATATATATCTAATATTTCTTTCAAGCTATCATTTATAGGCTTTCTTATTCTTTTCCCTGTCTTACTTTCTTTTATATTTATTTCTCTTTTCTTGTATACATCTTTGACTTTTAGTTTTAAAATATCCTCTATTCTAAAATATCTTTTAAGCTTCTCTATATCTTTTTTATTTTCAATAGGCTCTACTCTCATTCAAATCACTCCTCTTTATAAATCCCAAAATGGGTGTTCATAAAAAACACAATATACACTTTTCCCTTTGAATTGTATTTGCCAAGTAATATGATTTTCTTCTATATTTTTAGTTTCCTCTAAACAATCATATAAAAGTTGTTCATCAGCTTCATCAACTCTAAAAACTCCCGATTTATTCTTTTCAAATACATCTGCTAACTTTACTTTTCTTAAATCTAATTTTGGTATTTTTCTATAATTTCTTTTAGTCCCTTCCATAATTTTCCCTTTCCTTTTTCTATTTATATAAATCATTTTAATATATTTTTACAATCAAAAAGTCTCTACTTTGTTCAAAATATGTAATTTTTTATTACTTGTTAATTTATAAAATCATTTGATTTGACTTTATCATTCTGTCTACTATATCAAAAAAACTCTTATTTTCTTGAGTAAATCAAAATTTAATATAGTTATACAAAAAAGAAGCCTAAAAAATTAGACTCCTTTTTACAGATATTAAGCTATTAATATAAACTTTTTCCATGATACAATTATACATTATTTTTTTAATAAAAAATTACACTCTTTTTACACTCTTTTTACACTCTTTTTACACTCTTTTTACACTCTTTTTATCCAAATTACTTTACTTTTTCCTTTAAATATTTATTACGGATAATTATTTTCTCTTTCTTTTTATCTCTCCACCTTCATATATCTTTATCCACTCGTAAAGTGTAGTCCTACCAATATTTAATATCTTTGCCACTTCATTCTTCTTTAAGCTTCCATCAAGGATTTTATTGTAATATTTTATAAACTCTTTGTTAGTTTCTAAAAGCTCCTTAGTTACTTTTTGTCTACCGAACCATTTTCCACTCTTTGTATTTATCTCGCCAGTATTTTTTTTATCCTCTTTTAGTTGGTCTATTTTCTGCTGAGTTCTCTCTTGTATTGTTTCTCTCTCCATTTCTGCGACTGCCCCAAAGATACCTAATAATAGCTTATAGGTACTGTTCCCTGTGTCTATACCTTCTTTTAATATTTTCACTCTTACACCTTTTTGAATTAATACATCTATAATATCAATTAAATCCTTTAAATTCCTTCCTAGTCTGCTTATAGACTCACAGTAAACAATATCTCCCTCACTTACTTCTACTAACATTTTGCTTAATGCTTCTCTTTCCTTTGTTGCTCCTGTTATTACATCTTTATATATTTTATCGAACTTAATCCCTTCGCTTTCCAAAACTCTCTCTTGTCTGCTATTATCTTGTTTTCTTGTGCTTACCCTTTCATACCCTATTATCATAACCTTACCCCCGTTCATCTTGTTATAATAATTATACAATATATTTTTCATTCGGTCAAACTATATTTTTCATTTTTACAATACCGAACATATTTTATTGTTGATTTTCAATGATTCTATGTAAAAATAATACAAATATTGTTCGTACGGTTAAACGTTGGTTTCTCCGAACACGAACATATCACCTTTTTTATATCAACTATTCCCTAAATATTTCATACAAAATCGCCAAATTCTTTTTTATATTTACTAAGCTACCAAATTTTTAAAACAAAAAAATGGTATATCAGTAAGGATTATATTTCTATACAATATAACTCTTACTGATATACCATTTAAAAACCTCATGAGAGGTAAGGGGATGATAATTGTATAATTATCATATAAGTTCTTCTATTCTGTATATAGGGTTTATACTTAGATAATAGCAGATACTTTGTGTTTTTTCTACATTTTCCTATTTTTTCCTTACTGGTAAAATATGCTAATTTGCATATAATAAAAAGCTTCAATAGTAATCAAACTATCAAAGCTTATCTTTATCTAATATCTATTATTTACATTTGATTGAAACATTTTGACATTTCGGATAGATTCTTTTGAAGCTTTTACTATATCAACAAGAACCCTTATCTCATATTCATTACAATCTTTTAAAACTTCGCTTAATTCTTTTTCAAAAACAACTTTGGAGTCTAAGATTGTATCACACAATAATTCATCTATTGATACCCCTAACACGTTAGCGATTGCGATTAGAGTTTGTAAACTTACAGAAGATTTACCTGTCTCGATGTTTGACATGTGGGAAGGAGTTATATTTATTATTTCTGATACAGTGTCTTGTGTAAGCTTTTTTCTTATTCTAGCAATTTTGATTCTCTGTCCAATAGCTTTAAAATCAAGTTCCATATACATGTATTCACCTTTCCTAAGTATTC
>NZ_JBJODA010000036.1:0-12902 GCF_045899875.1 Clostridioides sp. GD02377 | reverse complement strand
GTTATTTTAGGTTCTTCACCTGGTGTTATAGTATTTATTTTAGGTTCTTCACCTTCTAGTGTTGCATTAAATAAATAATCTTTATCCACTTTTAAAGGGGTTATCTGTTCTTCAAAAGCCTTTTGTCTATCCTTACTATTTCTTAGTGCTTCCATGTCTAAATGAGCTTTTAATGCTATTTCATCCCTACATTTAACAGATTTAAAAGCATCACCTAACCAGTAATTAAAGTCTTTTTCTTCAATTTCTTTTTTGTAAGTTTCTTCTAAAGTTTTCTTATCAGTTTCATAAGTTGTTTTTAGACTCTCTACATCTTCTTTTGTCATACCTCCTTCAAACTTTTTAATAGTTTCATTAGCTGTATTAAGTTGTGTTTCAAGATTTACATAATCTTCTTGAGTAACTGTAGTCTCTTTTATTTTCTTTTCTATAGACTTTTGAAGAGAAGCTATATCAATCTTGTTATCCTCGATTTTTATTCCTTCTAGTAATTCTTTTAACCAATCCATTTTAAATATCTCCTTTCATTTTTTACAAAATAAAAAAGTCTCTTAAAGACTTTTATCTAATGATTTATTTAATTCTTCTGTTACTCTCTTTAAAATTTCATCAGAAACTTCGTCTATATTAGCTTTATTTTCTTTTTTTAATTTATTGCAAAGAATACTTACACTAAGATTAGCAATACAATTAATAACAATTTGTACTACACAAACTACAACTATAACTTGAGTTAATATACACATTAAAATCACCCACCTTTTTATCTAATAATCTATCTTAGTTTTCCCTTCTTTAGCAAAACGTGCTTTTATATCTTTAGATGCTAGCTCTCTTATATACTTCAAATCCTCATCAGAAAGTCGCTTTGCAGGACTTTTTATTTTTATTTTTGTTTCATTAATTTTTTCTTTTCCAAATATTCTATTTAAATTTTCTTCTAAATTTCTCACTGCTTCGTTAAATATATCAATTTCTTTTGTAGCACTTTTTATATTTTTCTCAAAATCTGTTGTATCTAGCTCCAACTTAGCTGAAAGTTCTAATTTACTTTCCTCATCCTTTTCTTCATCAACACATCTATGCTTTTGTTCTAAATTTCCAGCATAGTTTGTTGTATTTTCAATAGTTACAGTATATTCAACTCTTTCATATAATTCCTCAAATTCTTCAGCATTATATGTATATATTGCGCCATCTTCTTCTTGTACAATGTAATCACCTATATTAGCTTGGTGTATGCCTATAATAGTTTTTACAAGCATTATAGGTTTTTTATCTTCATTACTGTCAACTGCAAACCAAATGTCTTGATTCATAATTGCTTTTATTATCCAAGTTGGTAACTTTGTTTGTTTTGTATCTCCAATCCATTTAAATGCTTCTATTTTATTTGATTTCTTCACAAACTTAGCCATATTACTTATTCCGCCTTAAAGCTTTAACCATATTTTCATTACTAACAAGCAAAGAATATGGTATGAGTATCACACCTAAAATAAAATTGAGTAGCGGGAATAAAGCTAGAAAAATAAAATTATATTTTTTTCTTTTTCTAACATTCATACTTTTAAATAATTCAATTAATTCCTTGTTACCATCAACCCTCATTTTTAATAAGTAAAGCCCTGTGAAAAACACAATTATTGATAAAATATATAATTTAAACATTTCAAATCACCCTCTCAACTAAATTTTCACATAATAAAAGCACCTACTAATTAATCATTTAGCAAGTGCTTTCTAATACCAATAAGATGTTTTCTCATCTGGATAATTATTTTCTTCTATAAATTTACGTATCATACAGTAAACATGAGACATATAAAAATGATTCCCTTCACTGTCTCTTTCTGCTATTTTTACTATATCAAAAGATTTATCTTTAGTATAAAGTATAACTTCTCCAAACTCTCCATCTTCTTCTGGTTGATAAAAATAAGATACTTTATCATCTTTTATATAATTTTTCTTTATAAGTACCATGTTTATCCCTCCCTCAAAGCTTTTTCATAATCATATTTTCTCACAACTAAACCATGAGCTTTCTTATAATCATAATTATATCTATCCATAAGAAACTTTTCTAATCTCTCATGTTTTAATAATATTATATCACATTTTCTTATATCTTTTCCCTCAATTAATCTTTGCCAAGAGATAGCCATATCATAACTAGGGTCAAAACTTTTATATCCACCATATAAATTATATTTATTCATAAATACATGGCTTTTTATATCTTGTATTACTTTTTCACTATAGCCTGTATTTTTAGCTATAGCTTTAATATCACTGGTTCTTTTTCTTATTTCTTCATAATATAAATTAGCATGTTTTTCTTCTCTTAGATATACTTCTAGGTCGTTTAGTCTTTTCCTGCTTATTGCTCCACTTGAGGAACCATCTTTTACATACTTAGAATACCACTCATTATACTTCATTGATGATGGTACATAATAAGTCTCACCATCTTCTTTTCTTGCTGACCTATAGCTTTTTTCACCATCAAAATATGGCACTACTACACATCTACACCTAGGATGAAATGGTGGAGCTGTAATTCCTATTTCATAATACTTCATTTCAATGACTTTGCCATCAAGAGGACTACATCTTTTCTCACAAACCCTGCTATCTAATGCACTTACTATTTCATATTTCTCAACCCCTAGACTATTAAAACAATCCCTTTGACTTGCTGAACTAAAAAAGGCAAGCTCAGATTTTACTAATAACTTAGCTTCTTCTTTGCTTGTATTAAAGTTTTTATTAATTTTATTTGTTAAGTCTCCAGGAGATGCTCCATTAATTAAAGTTTGTTTTAATCCTTTATCAAGTTCACTTATTAATCTTGGTCTATGCTTATTCCATATTCTATTACTAAATGTTATTCCATCAGTAGTCCAAGGTTTATTAATTATTTTATTAATCATATTTGGAATAAGCATGGCTAATAAAACTCCTGAGCCTTCACCTTTTTGAGTTTCAAAAGCAGTATGATAATAATTATCTTTATAAGTATCTGTTACAAGTCTATTTATATCTTCATACTCCTTTGAGTATAATACCTCAATTTGATGCCTTGTTTTTAACTCTAATGCTTCTAGTCTGCTTATACGAACTCTTTTAACTGCACTTTCTAGTTCTTTCAGCCACTTTTGACTAATTACATTTTCTTCTCCATACTTGATATATTCTTCTAATGATAATTTAAGTTCAGTTAATTCACTTGAATTTAATAACTTCTCAGCTTCTTGCATGCTTATTTTATTATCCTTAGCAAATTCCATATACCAACTATTTATTTCTCTAAGAATATTATAAAGTACTAAATCATATTGTTTTTCTAGTTCCTTGTTAAAGGTATCACCTTTGTTATGAACATCTTCTTCTAACTGATTAAATGTCTTTATCCAGTAATCCATATTATTCATTTATAGATTCACCTTCTTCAATTTTCTTTTTAGTTGGAAAAACATCTTCATATTCTTTCATACTTTCTTCTTTCTGTTTTTTAAGTCTGTTTAATTCGTCATTAACATCTTCAACCCAAGGATGATTACTAACAATAGTTTCATCTGATATAATTCCAGTTGATTTAGAAGCCATATCTATTTTTTCAGCTTCATTTATTATCATAGAATGATTAAATGTTATTTGAACTGACTTATAATCATAACTCTTACTACTACTTATCTTTAAATACTCACATACAAACCAAAGAAGCTCTCTAATTGCTTTTTTAAACTTCTTTTCAGTCTTGGAACATTTTAAATCAAGTAGTGAATATAAAAATTTAAGTGCTACACCCGATTTGTCACCTGTGTTTTGAGATTCGGGATTAACCCCTTGACCAAAAATAATTATATTCTTTTCTAATCTATCAAGAAGCTCCTTTTTAGCTTCAACTGGTATATTTATCTCTAGTTTATCAACTCCACCTCCATCATCTACTTTAACCGATTTATAGTATCTTATATTATCTATAAACTCCTGTAGACTTGTGCCTGGATATTCTTTTAATACATAAATAAACTCTTGTATTTCATCTAAATTATCTGCTAGTGTAGAAATATTATTGTCATATATATCTATTAATGACTTATAGAAAGTTAAATCTGAGACACACTTTTCATTATTTTTAAAAGGTATAAAAGGTACTTTGCCCCATCCTTGCTCATTGTTGTTTACTCTAAAATGACCCTCTTGTATTTCTGTCAATTTTCCATATTCATCATATAAAAGCTCTTGAACAAAACTATTACCTCTTTCAATAAAGTAAGTTACATCATTTTCTGTATAATATTCAACTCTTTTTATCTTGTTACCATCTATATCTTCAATGTAGTAGAATCTAATAAATGCAACTAATTCCCTCTGTCTTTTACTGTCCCAAATAGGAATAGCTTCCTCAGCAGGTATTATTACATATTTAAACTCACCTTTTCTATTAATATATGGGTGTAACCATTCTATGCCTTTATTGCTTGCATTGAGGTAGAGTTCTGTTATTGTATCGTCAAATTCTTCCCCTAGCAGGTCATTTAAAAGCTTAGTGAAATTGTCATCATCTGCATTAAATACTATTGGATTCCCAACACTATAACCCACTTTTTGGTCAACTAAAAGCTTGTGGTAGTTGTTAACTGCTTTATTATTAACCTTAGTGAAATCCTCAACCTTAGAACCATCTAAAAGATAGTATCTTCTTTTGTTCTTTATCTTTGCTCTTCCATAATAGTATTCTTCTCCTTCTTTGTACTGCTCTGGTCTATGTTTTAAGATGTAGTGTTCTATTACTTTTACTAGGTTAAAGGTACTCTCTTTTTTTAACTGAGCTTTTATTAAGTCTGTTTCACTTATATAAATTTTTAACACCTCCTTTATTTCAAGAAGCTTATTCCATTATTTTTAAGTTTATTATCTATAGAATATCTAAGAGCAGCCATTGCATCATCCATAAACTCAACCGGTTCATCAAGATATAATCCTGTTCTTTCGTCTTGTTTCCATTTCCATTGTTGAATTTCTTTTATTGTATTGGTACAACTAGGATGTACATGTATTCTTAACTGTTTTAAATAATCTATTTGAGCTTTAACACTTCCAGGTCCTTTTTTAACTCCTTTAGCTTTATATCCTGCACTTTTCCACATTTTAATTCTGTCAGGTTCAGCACTATCACAATACATAAATAAATTCTTTTCTAACCCTTTACTATTTGCAATTCTTATTATTTCTGATGTATCCATTTCATGTACATATATTTCATTGCATATATATAGTTCACCATCCTTAAAACCAATTCTAAGTATTGCATTTGCATGGTTAAATCCAAAGTCTTGTGACAGTCTCATATTATCAAAATACTCAAATTCTGTAGGAAATTCATGTATAGCATAATTTTTAAGTATTGCTCCACCAGTTTCTCCCCATTCTCCAAGTCCATATACTCTATAACCTTCGGGGTCTTGCTCTTTTCTCATTTGCATTCTTCTATAGTAAGCTTCATCAATGAATCTATTTTGTAAATAAGTGCTATGATGAGTGAATATATCATCATTTTTATAATCAAAATATTTTCTTTTTATCCAATGAGTAGCTGAGACTGGATTAAATGTAAATGTCATTTGATAGTATAAGTTAGGATTAGTTAAAATGCCTCTTAAACGGTCGTCTAGTATGTCTATATCACTTTCCATAAGTTCTGTAGCTTCTTCACACCATACCCATGTTAATTTACCTTTTGAGAAGTTAATTGATTTTAATTTTTCTCTTTGTTTTGCATCATTAACCCCTCTGAAAATTATAGAATTACCAGTAACCTTACTTTTAATTTCTAAAGGATTTAAAGTTGTTTTCCAATACTTATCAGCTTGTTTACCATAAATACGATTTATAGCTCCTGTAAGCTCTGCATATGTTGAATATTTATGTGTAGCTTCTGATTTTCTAACTACTAATAAGTTAGCTCCTTGGTACTTTTTATCACCTAGCTTTAGTATATAGTCTTGTGCTACATTAACAGACTTTCCACTACCTGCTGAACCTTTCATCGCTCTGTATCTTTTTTTAGTAAAGTTAGCTCCCTTAAAAACTGGATTAAAATCTATTCTAACTATCATTGTTATCCCCATAATCTACACTTATTTTCAACTCATCATCTCCAATATCATCTTTATTTAGGTTAGCAACCTCACATTTTAACTTTTCAACTCTATTTTTCTGCTCCTCTGTAGCCAAATTCCAATCCTTATGAATCATTTCATCATACTGTTTAATTAAACTCCTTAACTCACTCATAGCCCTACTCTGTGCATTAAGAAAAGATGCTTGTCTATCCCATGCAAATTGAAATTCATATTCTATCTTCTCGCCATTTTCTGTGCTTTCATGTTTCTTGAGTTCCTTAATCATTTCTTCTTTATCTTTTACATACATTATCTTTTGTGCTCTTATTATTGCTGCGTATTGAATGGTTATCTGTTCCCAAAGAATATCGAATTTATCTTTTATAGATATTTCTTGTATCAATTCCATAGTTTCTTCGGGTAAGTATTTTGAGAAGAAACCAAACTTTTCAGCGTTCTTATTTCCAGGTGGACCAGTGGCATTCTTATTACCTATGGGTGCACCCCTTTTATTTTTAGGTGCACCTTTCTTTTTTTCACTAGCCCAATTGTATCTTTTTATCCATGACTTTAAAGTGTTTAAACTAATGTCATACTTTGCTGATATTTCCTTTTGTTTCATACCTTTTAGGTAATCTTGTTTTACCTTTTCTTTGACATCTTGCACATCACCACCTCGTTTGTTTGTCGTTTTGGGAATAAAAAAAGAACTCTATTTATTGAGCTCTTTATCAAAAAAAGTTGCTTTTAAAGTAATAGCAGCTTCTTTCATCTTATTAAATCTAATTTTGAAATTATTTAAAAAAATCTCTTTTCCACTTATTTGTGTGATTGTGACTATGGTTAAAAAACTATTGTTAAATATACTGTAGACTTTTCCCATAATACCATCAATATATAGATATCCATAAAGATTCATCATTACAAATATAATAATGTAAATTAATGTTACTATATTTGTAAATAAGCGATATGAATATTTTCCTCTATCTATATTATCAACGAAAATCTTATTAATTATTTTTCCTCCAAAATAACCAATTGGCAAATATAATATTAGTTCAAATGTTGTAATCCCATATATAATACCATAAGCATATTTATCAAAACTATGAATGTAATTTGATGCAATTTCTAAAACTGCTGAAAATATTGGAATACCTATTATAGAATAAATCATAAAAGTCATAAAGGTAATAAATATTTCCCAAAATTCATATGTAATCATACAGCTCAACATTAAAACAAAGAAAAATGGGAAAAATACTTTCATTCTATCATTCGATAAGTACAATATTATTAAAAGTATAATTAATATTTTCTGTATACATTTATTTTTTAAATTAAAATTTATAGCAACTAAACTAAGACCAGAAAAGAACATACCTGAGAGATATAAAAATTTGTTATTCTCATTCAATAGAAAAATTTTTTTATCAAATAATATATACGAAAAAATAACTAGAAAAAAACCAAGTAGTAAAATAACTATATGCCATTTTCTACTCATATCACGGATCCAACTCTGCTCTTTACTAAAACTAATTATTTTATTATAAATATCTATAAATATTTTTTTCGCTTTATTTTCTCTCATCTTCATCCCCTCCAAAGTATAAAATTCAACTTCAAAGGTCAATATCCTTCAACAATAGTTCGACAATAGCAAAATTCCCCACAAATTTATGCTAAAATTTTATTGAAAGGAGGTGTTCTTATGAGTAAAAATATTGGTATTAGAAATTTAAAGCAATTTCAAAAGAAAATTGAAAGAATGGAACAAAATTTAAAACCTGACTTTGATAAAATTCGCACAATAATTCTCAGCAAGAAATTTATGAACCAACACACTAATTTTAATTCCTTTGATGAATTACTTGCATTTGGTGATTACATAGTCAATTCAGAAGAAGACTTTTTAGCTATTCCTGATAATGAATTTGATTTATTTATAGTTAAAAATACTGATTTTCCAGATTGGCAGACCATGCTTGATACGGCATATTCAAAATATTTAGAGTCTTGCCTTAGATAAAACATCTAGACAACTTTCAAAATGTTTATCTAATTCTTTTATGATTTCCCTAGATTCTTTTATAAATTCAGCCATATAACATACACCACTTGCAGATATCTTGAATTCAGAATCTAGGGAATTTTTTCTTTCTGATGCTACAGCTTGTGTGTTTTCCTTAACCTCCATAATATATTCCTCCTTCTTAATTTATTATATAAAAAAAGACCTAGAAACTAATCTAAGTCTTTTGCTTTCATATTTACTATATAATTTGCTGTAAGCACTACTCCTCTTATCAATAAATCTTCACTAATAGCACTTTTTCCTATAAAACTCTCAACATATTCAACTCCATAATCTAAGAATTCATCATCAGCATCTATATTAAATTCATCTAATTCTTTTATTATCTTTTCTCTTAAATCATTCATATTGTCATACTCTTGTAAAAAATAAAAGACTAAGCTTACCCGAACTTAGTCTTTTTAGTGGGAGATACATATTATTTAAGAGCAAGTTCTAGGAATCGAACCTAGATTAAACACCAGCACCTGCATGGTGAGTGAGGTTACCAAGCCCCACTCTTTTTAGACATCTGAATTAAGATACAAAATATAAAATTTTGCCCTCAATTTCTCTACTTTTTAGTGTATCCGTTAATTAATATTTGAACATAGTTAGAATTGAACTAACAGCATCCTCATGCCCTGCCTAGTCTGTTCATAGTAATAAAAAAAGACCATACACTGGTCTTAATTAAATTCATATTTTTCTTTGTACTCTTTAATAGCATCATCCCAAGCCTCTTGCTCTGTTATTTTCTTTTCTATAGCAATTCTTTTTGCTATATCTCTTATCTTTGTTGCTCCTTCTAATATTCCCATTTCATATTTCCCCCTATTCTATATAATTTAAGCGAGGTCATAAGTCCTCGCTCTATTTAAAATATAAGTTAAACATCTTTTTTAAGTTGTAAATCAGGAAATGGTATAACTTTAGCAGAAGTTAGAGTATTTTTAGGTAGATTTAATAGATATTCTACTTCTTCTGGCTCCAGACTAAAGTTATAAGAAAACGAAAGCTCATCCATAAATTCTTTAGGAGTAAAAACTTTTTCATTTAGCAACATCAAAACTGCTGTTTTTAACAATGCTGGTAGAGAAGTTAATAACTCATCATCTAATGGTTCTGATTTTCTTAATCCTCTACGTTGTAAAGTACGAATCATAGACTGATATTCATCCATGCTGATAATTCCTAAAGAATATGAACGACGAATCATTGCTTGTATAGAAACTTTCCATTTACGTTTCAATTCTGTATAATTTGGAATACGTAAAGGAGTTCTCTTAGCATCAATTTTAAAAGTCTCTTCTGGTAATAAGAATGTAGATGCAAATCTATTAGCTTCCGATTCTCTGTCTTTAAACTCTTGTTTTTCTAAAGCTTCTACATCCTCGCTCCACTCATGCAAACATATATGCCCTAATTCATGAGCTATATCAAAGTGAATTCTAGAGGCAGAAGTCTTATTACTAGAATAACCAATAAGATAAACCATTTCTCCCGAAATATCTACCATTTGGCTAAATGCATCTATATCATCTGTAGAAGTCGAAAAACTTGTTACAAGTATTCCATGCTGCTCTACTTCATATATGATATTATCAATAGGTTTTAATCCTAATCCCCAAGCTTCTCTTAAAAGTAAAGCAGCTTCTTCTGGTGTTTTCCCAGAACAATCTGGTAAATTTAATGTTGGGAATTCAATATAATCTTGTAAGAAGAAATATATTTCTGCTAGAAATTCCATTTTTTGAATTTGCTCTGCTCTATATTTTTTATTTGTAGTCAATAATGCTCTGAAATATGTTGAACCTATTGCAATATTATTTCCTGTTTCTAAAAAGAACTTAACTGGAAAACCTAACTCTTTTGCTATTCGTTTCACTACATTATTATCATTTGGTTTCGATTTATTATTCTCGTACATCGAAACAGTCTGTCTTTGACAGTCAATTCTCTCAGCTAATTCAGCTACTGTCATTCCTCTATATATACGAGCTTTCTTTAAACGCTCTCCATTAAAATTAATTTCCATAATTATTTCCTCCATCTATTCACTAAAAAGTGACTACTTGGCATCTTCCTCCTTTTTCGCCTTTTTTAAAGGATGTGTTTTCTTTCTTGCATCTGCTTTTGCAGTTAACTTCAATCCAAGAGTAGGATTATTTGCAACAGGATTAGTCTTATCAACTTTTTCTACAACTGTACTTTCTTCTATAGATATATAAGAACTCAAATTTTGTTCTGATACAATATTTAAATTTGTGTCAATCATCACAGCACGAATAGATGTCAATTCATATTCAGCTGTTTGATTAAATAACAATAATACATGGTGTTCAATGATAGCACCATCTTTATTTATACTATCAATTAAATTTTGTAAATATATTTCAATTTTATCTTCATTATCAAATTCTAATGAAAAAAATGATAGTTGTTCAATAGGAGCTTTTAAATCTCCATTAAATACTTTAGTTAAAATATCTACATAATGCATTTTTTCTCTTTTATTGACATTATTATGAAGTTCTTTATATCTTTGCTCTCTCATTAATACATAAAGATACTTGCTATTTTTATCATATATAAAAATCATTCTCCAACGTCCGCGTTTAGATTTATACGCTTTAAAATTAGAACTATTAAATGCAGTATCAATTGCATCATTTAACAAATCCCAAAACTGAAAAGGTACTCCATTTTTAGTTATAAGGTTTTGTTTTCCTATATATTCTCTAATTTCTTCTCTTGCCTTATTAAAGCATTGAACAATGATATAACTTATTTCATTAGGAACTTCTAATTTTATTTTATTTGACACTCAGGCATACACCTCCTGCATATTTTTATATATTTATTGTAGGCGTTTTGTGCTAAAGTGTCAATATTAAAAGTCAAATATGTGCAGTTTTTATATTTAAAGCGTCATTTAAAATTTTTTAACTGTTTATATAGTCTCCCTAATTATAAAAATTATTCATTTTGGCTAGAGCAAAGACAACCCCTTAACTCTAGCCAAATATTAAGTTTTGAGAGGGAAATCTTTCATTTCCACAATATTATTATCTCATGCTTTTTTAATCAAAAAGGGGAGAAAGTAGGGAATAAAGTGGGAACTTTTGGGGAAAAACTGGGGAATTTTCTAATTTTTAAATAATGGTAGCTCATTTTCCTTAATTCTTGGATAAAGCATATCCATAACTTTATATACTAACCTTTCCCTTACACATCTACAAGTTTTCCTATCTGAGTTCATTTCTAAAGATATATAAACCATGCTATTTTTCATTCTGCTATCATAAAACAGTTTAAAAAAATGTTCTTCTCTTATATCTAAACATGTAAGTGCATTTTCTATCTTCTTCTTTTCTATTTCTTTATCTTTTTTTAATTTCTTTAATCTAGCAATATCTCTTTCTTTTTTAATAACTTCATCTTCCACACTTGAATTAAAAGCATATGTCGGACTTACCTTGTCACCATAACCAATAGCTTTGCACCCAAATATTTCATTTTCTCTACTTTCTATATCCAATTCAAGATTTTTAATCTCTGCATTTAAAAATTTATAATGATGTAATCTACCTTCTACTTTTTTAAAAAGTTCTTTTTTATTAATATTATTATCCATACTTCCACACTCCTGTTTATGTTATAATAATCTTGGATAAAAGCTTTATATTTTTGACAAGTGGAGTGTGAAAGCACTCCTTTTTTCTTTAATTAACAGAAATTATCTTTTTCAAAGAAACTAATCTGATTTGTTTTTCTTTCAGACTTTATAATTCTAATTGATTCATCTATTAAATTTAATGAATTAAGTAACACATCTTTTGGTATATCCTCCCATTTATCAGCACCTAATACCAATAAAGTTCTTTTCTTAACAAGTTCAAATTCTTCATTAACTTTCGATATCCCTAATCTTTCTTTTATATAAGAAGATATATCATATTTGGTTTTGGATGTTGGTCTGTAGTATTCTGAACACTCTTTTTTAAGTTGTTCCATTTGTATATTATGTTTAACTTCCATTTTAAGCAATGATTCATTCACAATAGTATTGATTTGACTAAGTTGTGAATTTGATAAGGTTCTATTGAGTAACTTCTCTAATCTTATAAAGTATCTTCTTATTTCCCTTCCTTTATGATTGTTTTGTACCATAGCAAGTTCTTTTGCTACATCAAGCTTTAATACATATTCCTTAGATGGTCTACCACCATTTGAGTTTTTCACATTTTTATGAAAAACTGAATAATCCTCATTTTCCTTAAATCCATATTGTTTAATCCTATCTTCAATCCAGTCTATAAACTGTCTCTTAACTTCTAAGTTATTATGTAGTTCTCTAGCAAAAACTATTTTCTCTCCTGTATCAGTTTCATAAACTGTAACCAAATCATCTGCTACAACTCTTAAGTTTTCATTTATCATAATATCGTTCATATTTATACTCCTCCTATAATATTTCTTCCAATACAACTTCAACTCTTGGCTTATCACTATAATACTTACTAGCCACTACCTCAACTATCTGTGTATCATCCTTATACGCTATCTCATTAAGTGCATCAGCCACAATCTTAACAATATTGTCAATATCGGGTTTCTTGCTGGGTCTTAACACATTATTTCTTTTCTGCTCTTTAACTTTTTTACTGTTACTTTTAGCTATAGAG
>NZ_JBJODA010000035.1:0-14289 GCF_045899875.1 Clostridioides sp. GD02377 | reverse complement strand
TGAGTATGCGTAGCTATTTTTTAATCAAATATTTTTTCTTTATTGTATGGTTTAAATTTTTCATATATCTCAAAACCATCTTTACCCTTAGTCAACTCATTTTCAGTCCCATCATCATGGCGTACATATATTACTTCTATGTTACTTTTTCTAGCTGTATCAATTAAGCTTTTTACATTTTCTACAAAACTATTAAAATTATATAACTTTTCATTTGTTATTAGTTTTTGTGTATCAACTACCAATAAAATCATATTTACTCCTCCTTAGATGTTATTTTAAAATTTCTTTATATTTTACCATAAAAAGTGAATACAATATTATTGAGTTTTTCTTTGTAAAAATTCTACTAATCTAAATCTAGGAATACCTGAGTAAACATAGTATTCACAATCTTTTGGTATTTTGTAGACATAAAAATATTCCCTTTATGATAGCAGTTTTATTATTTCAACTCTATATCATAAAAGGAATGTCTTAATCTTTAAATACACCATAAACACTTTTTAATAAATATCTTATAAATTTTATCTCATTGGAATATATCCACGATACTGTGAATATGCATCCATCGTTGCTATATCACCTAAAAATACTGATGCGATATTGAATTGTGGCTTTAGATATGGAAACTCCTCTTCTTGTGCCCATGCTGGTTTTTTAATAAATGATTTTGCATCTTCAACTACAGCTTTATACCACTCTTCTTCTCCTTCAAACCATAGTTCTACTACACGGTCAAATGCAGTTGCTCCATAGTTAATCATGATTTTACTGCTTACAAAGCGATTAACATAGCAACAGTTTGTAAAGTATGGAACTATCTCATCATAAAACCATTTTTCTCCTTCTTCTTTAGAGATACCTTCTGGATACTTAATCATAAATTGCCAGCGATAGTTTGGACCATCTTGTACAGTACGTCCTTTTCCTCTAAAATCTTCTTCCCAGTTTATTGGGACAAAAGCAAATATAAATGGTGGACATCCATTGTCACCACCTACTGCACGCCCTGCATCTCCACTTTCTGCATTCTCATGAACCTTTTTATTCTCCACATCTGGTATGCATCCTTGCCAACGAAGAACATCCATAGGCATGTATTCTGTCATAATTCTATTTGCCATCTCAGGCATATGTTCATCTACAAGCCAATAATGCTCTGTTAATTGCATCTTACGTACACCAAAACGTTCACCTTCATTTGGTGTAGGATATGCCTGATAAAAAGCATATTTAGTACAATATGGCCCAAAATTACTAATACTATCTGGAATATGATAGCGATATAACCAATCCATTAATTTGGGTCTATACTCTTCCTTAGCAAGTCCTACATATATTAAACTCCTCATTATTTTAAATTCAAACCCCATAAACACCCTCCCATAATCAAATTATATTCACATGCTTCAATTTTCCATTGTTTTGTCTTTGTTTAAAATACCCCTAGTAAACAAATCTACACCTGCTCCCACATACCACACTCCTACTGCCATAGCTACAGCAATTTGAATACAAATGCTCTGTAAGTTAATAAGGCTTTCACCTGTCATAATAGTTAGACCTATAGCCCAGCCACAAAGCCATGATGGTAAGAAAAGTATTTTTTCAAATAAAGATGCGATTATAACTGCAAAAAATCCTAGTATACTAAGTGTTAAAAATAATTCTAGGTTTTGATTGAAGTTTATATGTTCCATAATTAAAATTGCCAATACTGCCCACAAATCTCCACACCAAAAACCAAACATTATTTTTAATCCATCTTTTTGTTTATTGCCATTGGTTACATATAATCCTGCACAAATTAATGCTACAGCTCCAGTCTTTATCCCTATGTAAGGTGCTAACACTGCCCATAAAGGAGGTAATAAAGCAATCCCTATTGACAGTGTTAATATTTCTTTTTTCTTTCTATCCATTTTCCATATTGTAATTAGCATATTCTCTAGATTGCCTTATCTCTACCAACCTAGTTGCTACTGGATTTACAATCGTAGATACTACAAAATAAATTAAGTATAGTGGCATTATTAGTGCTACAACTGACCTTATAAAGACTATAGGGATATTTCTTACTGCATTAACAAATACAATTTGTCTAAAACTTGATTTCTTTTTCATATAATAGGCCTCCTATAACACTCCTTAAAAAGAACCTTTATATTTCAATTATTCTCCTAATGAAACTTCAACTTGCCTTTCTTTAATCAATGGTTCTATAAAATTATAAGCTACTTTTCTTTCTTTAAATTCTGTTGTTTTACGAACTTCTGCATAATGACCTTCCATTCTTTTAATATCATCACCATGTATAAACTTACCTGGTAAAGTGTCATGAGCATGTCCTAATTGCTCTTTTGGAAAACTAAATATAGTTTTTCCACTTGTTGTATCTAATTCTCCAACTATGCCACATAGAGCACATATTGACTTTTTAGTACCTGGTTCAAGGTAGAATAGCCTATTATGGCAATGAGGACAGACTCCTTCTTCTCCTTGGTATGAAGCTTTTTCGAAATCTTTTGCTGCTTCAACTATATTCATCCCTATTTGACTAACTTGAGCAAGTTTTTCATCATTCATGACTAGTTCCTTTGCCCATGGAAACCAAGTATTATCTATCACTTTCCACATTGGTATTAGGGCTAGCATAGCATGTTCACATTGAACTCTTGTCCCCCAGTCTGAACCACCTATTCCCATAAATGATACTACTTTATCTTTAAGTATCCTTGGGTCTGGAATTTTTCCCCCCGTAGCTTCTGCAACTTTTGTTCCTATAATATTATTTCCCTTGTCTACTCTTGGCCCAAAACGGTCCATTATGGTATGAAATAATCCTGATGCTCCTTCTTCGAATATTGGGTCTGAGAATACTATCCCATCTGCGTCTTTTATTTTATCAAGTAACCATTCAAAATCATCTTTTAGTATACACATACTACCTTTTCCAGATAATAAAGTCTTAACACATGCACAACACCCAGTGCAATGTTTAATATTAAGAGATGACATTTGAATAAATTCTACTTCAGCTCCAACTTCTTGAGCTCCTTTAAGTGCTACTTTACACATTGTGTCATTATTTCCATTTTTCGTTCCAAAAGAAATACCTAATATTTTCATATTTAACTCTCCCTCTTTAGTGTTTATTAATCTTCTTTCATTTTTAATATATAGAACCCATCATCTAGAGCATCTATAATGATGTATCCTCTATCATCAACAATAATATCTTCTGTTACTGCTAAACGTGGTCCAGGGAATCCTGGGAAATAAGACTCTTCTGGTGCTTTATTTGGATTTGGTGGTATAAAATATGCTAATTCTTTGATATAATATGGGTCTGATACATCGTAAACTCTTAAACCTGCATGGAAATAACAGCAATACACTCTATCTCCTCTTTGCTCTAACCATGGCTTATTATCCATTGGTTCGTGAAGGTTATGTGGTCCAAATGGTCCTGGTTTTCCTAGCCCTGCAACATTAAAATTAGGATAAGGAAAATCTTTTGGTACTTCAGGATATGGGAACTGAGCAATTAATGTCGGTTTTGTTGGATTGCTAACATCAACCATATGTATATTATTCATAGCTTGGACATCTGTAATATTCTCTGGTTTAAAAAACTGAAAGCGTTCTCCTTCGTTTTGAACAACAACCAAATCCCTTCCTGGTAATGGTAGTGCTGTATGCGTTCTTGCTCCTGCAAGTCTGCTAGAAAACGCAGGCATAAATGGTAATTCGCCCAAACATCTTGGTCTTGTTAAATCCTCAACATCTAACACAACTAAACCGGCTCCTCCATAACCACAATAGGCTTTTTTATTTCTTACAAATGGAGGTCCATGAAGCCATCCTTTATCCATAAATTCTGGACAATGAGGCGCTCCTGGATCAAATGTTCTATTTGGATATCCATCTGCATATTGGTTTGGTCTCCACCACTTACCTATTTCTACTGGATTAGTTGGGTCTATTATATCTATAATTCTATAAATCATTCCTTCAAATCCAACACAGTCACTTGATAAGTGTACATATCTTCCACCATTATACATAAATCTATGAACACCCATTACATGCTTTAATCCACAATCCCAATATCCTAAAAACTTAGGATTTAGAGGGTCCTCTTTTAAACTATATATTCTAATTCCTGCTTCACACTTAATACTTGATAATTTAGCTTGGTCAACAAGAGCTCCTGGCCCACTTCCACAGCTCATAGCTACTATCATTAAATCATCTGCTATTTGAATTTTTGGAGTTGTTGTTGTAGGATATTCTTTTGGATCTAACACTTGAAAGTGTTTAATAAATTCTGGATTATAAGGATTTGTAATGTCACTAATCATTACTCCATTCTTTTTACTTCCCCCAAAACAACACCCATATAAATAATATTGCTCATCTCTTTTATAAAGTGCCATTTGAAACATTCCACAAGTTCCATCTAAGTTGTTAAAGGAACACACTTCAAGGTTTTTGATATAACCGTTATTACCTTCACCTTTTGCATAAAATTTATCTTCCATTTTTTCTCCTTTCTTATCTAGGTTATTATCAATTGATATACTTTCATTTTATGGGATAAACTCAGTCAAATCCAATATCATTTTTATGGGAATATATAAGTTATTCTTATTAATAAATTTATAAAATTTAATGTAAATACACATTTAAACATATATTTTTATACAAATATTTTCTAATATTATTTAAAAGTAAGTTTCCTTATACTATAATAAGTTTTAATTATATAACTAATGTTTACAAGCAAGATAAGTTTAAAAAGGGGTGATTCTTTGAATACTAAACAATTGGAATATTTTATATCTGTAGCAGAAAATTTAAGTTTTACCAAAACAGCAGAAAAATTTTATATTTCTCAAACTGCTGTTACACAACAAATTAAAGCCTTAGAAGAACAGATACATGTAACTCTGTTTACAAGAAGCAAACGACACGTTGAGCTAACTCCAGCCGGAAAAGTTTTTTTATCTGAGGCACGCACTATAATAAAAAATATCAATGATGCTATTGCAAAAACACAAAAGTTTGCAAATGGTTTTTTTGGAACATTAAGCATTGGAATTTTAATCGGATATGAAAAAAACAAACTTCACCAATATTTAAAAGAATTTTCTCATACATACCCTAACATATCTATGGAACTCTGTACTAACGAGATGACTGAGCTTTTAAACTTAGTGAAAAATAATTTTATGGACCTTGCTTTTGTTATTAATCCGGAAAATCAACCATTAAAAGGTTTTGAATATAAAACTGTAGCAAGATATTCTTTAGTTGCCCTTTTACCCCCTGGACATCCTCTTTACAATAAAGAGTGTATCGATTTAATTGAGTTACAACATGAGAAATTTATTTTTGTAAAGGAGACAGGAGATGAATATGGTCAAAAATCTATGATACAAGATAGATATCGTGAAGCAGGATTTGTACCTAATGTGGTACAACGTTCAAATAATCTCAATACTATTGAATCTCTAGTAGCCTCTAATATGGGTGTATCCATATTACCTTCATTTTGTGCTGTAGGTAATATGATAGAACATGATATTTCAATTGTTCCTATAAAGGAAGTACAGAATAGAATTGAAGTTGTAGTTGTATGGAATAAAAACAATACAAACCCAGCATTAGAAAAATTTATTTCTATAATATAAAATTAATTAATTAATATTGATTATAAAAATAGCATTAGCCATTTTTCATGGTTAATGCTATTTTTTATTCTTTATTTTTTAAACTTTATTCTATATAAAAATAGTATACAAATCTTTTTCTTACTTATAAACCTTTATTTTTCAACATTTTCATAAAACATATTTTTAGTTTGGTCAGTTAAATGTCAGTAAAATAATTTATCCACAGTTTTTCATCATATTATCCACAAACAAAATCAAGAAAAAGTGACAACTATTTGTTTTATAGATGCCACTTTTTAATTTATTCATCACAATCTTCTTCTTGCCAACTTCTTATCCAGTCTTCTAAAGCGTCTAATTTATCATCGCTTATTTCTTCTCTATTATGTAATTTCGTAATTAAATCTGATAGAGGATTATTATGTAAACCTCCAAAAAATTTTCTACCTTGCGATGCTAAAAATTCCTTTTCTTTTATAAGCATTGTATAATGTGTATGCTTGCCTATCTTTTGTGATGCTAAAAATCCTTTTTTATTTAATCTTGCTAAAACAGTTAATGTTGTTGTTTGTTTCCAGTTATATATTTTTTCCATCTCATCTGCTACGTCTTTAGATATTACAGTTTTATATCCAGAATTCCAAATATATTTCATAATCTTAAATTCTGAATCTGGCAATTTTTTTTTAAGCATAATATCCTCTCCTTTTTCTATTATGTATAAAATTATTTTTTTCCTATCTCTTGTGTGCTTTTTATAAAGTTTTTCATTTGCTCTTCTGTCATTTCTTCTTTTTTATGTTCAGTGGTAAATATTCGTATAAAAAAATTATCATATTTATTTTCTTTCCTACCTTCTTTTCTAGCATTTAAATACTCTTTTTTATTTATTAATACTTCATAGTAAATATGAAAACTTATCCTTTTCTTTTTTAATGTTTTCATATTTACTAATCTTTTTAGAAGAATTTCAATAGTGCTTTTATGCCAGCCATATCTCTGTTGCATTGCTTCTATTATTTCTTTCTTAGATAGAACAGACTTTTTCCTCCATAGATACTCCATCAAGATTAATTCTCCCCTACGTAGTTTGTTTGCCACCTCTTGTTGCTCCATTTTATGTCACTCCCTCAAATTTAGTCTAATCTAAATTAATAATAGAATATTCTAACTCCAATATATACAGGTAATTTTTACCATAAACTTTACTCACTTATTCTATTCTTTTAATGTAAAATAAAGTTTATATTATTAATTTTTTCAATTTTCAAACAAGCATGTTGTATAATAACTCATTCTATTGTATTATTGTAATTGTAGAATAAAACTAAATAGGCAAAACTAGGGAAATTTAGTGACGCAAAACTATAGGGACTAATGCTTATAAAATTCTTATAAGTTATGTCAGCCAGTTGCCAAAAAGATATTTTTCTTTTTGTTTTTTTGAAAGTTTTCTAGGGGGATAAACAATTTGTTTATAGGAAAAATAGATGAATGTACACATATATTAACTGCTTATATAGGTAGTTCGTATGATTATTGTGATTTTATAGATACACAGTTAGATGCTTTTGTGGTAGAGTATGGAGAAAGTGTAGTAGAATCCTGCTTGCATCAAGTGATGGTATTGGTAAGTAGGTATTAATTAAATAGAATTTATTTTCTAGAAGAACCCTTTTTAGTTTTATCTACGATTTAAGTAAACTTATGATAAAAAATCCAATTAAAATATATTTCTTCTTTACTTTCTCTTGTTTATAATTTTATTCCTCTAAAGAGTAAGAAATTATACAATATCTTTTCTATAAAACCTAAATAAATGCTATTTTAAACAATATATCTTTAGGTATACACTAAATATATTAGGGCTTAATTATGATATATAAAATGAAAGGACAATAAACATATGACTAAAACTATAGTATGCGATTACTGTAATAAAGTAATAGATAAAAAAAATACTAATGAATACATTATTTTTGATAAGAAAAATTATGCAAAAAATAATATTTGTATTAACTGTGCATTAAATCTGATAGATAAAGATAAAGATAAAGATAAAGATAAATTATTATAAATAATCAGTATCATTATCTGGAGAAATGAAAAAAGCACTCCCGCTCAAGAGAATGCTTAGTTACAATTATAGAGGTGTATTGGTAGTACACTTCTATTTTTTTATTATATCATAAATTATTGATAGTATTAAGCAAAAATAAAGCTAATACAATCGGTTTTAAGATAGTTTGAATGACCTTCTTGAGTATTTGTACCTTTGTATAAGTTGATGGTAATTGGAAATAAAAAAGCACCCTTTTAGGATACTTGTGGTATGGGAAACTTCCTATATAAATAAGTTCTGTTTATTATATCATTAGTTTTATTTGATAGAATAAGTTTCGTTCGTATTATTACATGTTATTTTATATTCAATTGAAAAAATCTAATACGTTACAAATAGTGTCAAAACCTATATTTTTTTAATTTGATTTGTAACCTTTTAGTACCTCTTTTCTCTTTGGAGATTGTTATAATCTGAATAAACAAATTAAATTTATTGGAGGGTGATTATTATTAAAAATATGAACACTTATAAAAAACTAAAAATAACTTCTATAACATCAATAATTATGTTTGTGATTGGAGCTATCTTCCTAGCTTTTTGGAATAATTTCATAATAGCCATAGTGTTTTCAATTATTGGTATATTTATTGATTTGAAATTTTATCGTTGCCCTCATTGTAACTTTTCTTTAGATTCAAGAATGAAGATTATAGAAAATGAAACATACTGCCCTAATTGTGGGGAAATTATTAAATAATTATGGAGTGATTATTTATGAAAGACATTTTAAAGAGTTCTTTTCATAATATGTTAGGTTTTTGTATTGCTACATTCATATGTATATCCTATGAGTTTATTTCTAAAAAAGAAATAAGCTTTTATATAATTAGACTGTTTATTTTTTTATTTACTGGAGTGCTCATAGGTACTCTAATACGCATAATATCTTTATTCTTAAAACAAAACAGGTAAATAAGACAAATTTTAAAGGAGGTATCTACTATGAATTTTGAGAATATCAATTTTATACTTATTGGAATAGGAATTATAATATTAACTACAATAATACATTTAATTAAACCTAAAACTAGTTTTTGCAGTGAAAAATATTTTAATAAATTGGAATCAATGTATGGAAATATAGATAGGAAAAGAACTGTTAAGCTAGAAGTACTTTATCGCTATGTAATGGGTCTTGAATACATAGCGATAGGTTTATTCACAAGAAAATTAGATATTACTATAATAGCAATAATATTAGTATCTACTATAACAACAATGCTATATTATTTAATTAGAAGGAAATATATAACTTCATAAAAAACAATATCTTATAAATAATAAGCCTATCATTATACTCTATTTATTTATGTAGAATCGTTCGACAAATTGCTGATATAAATTGTTAAATATGATATAAATTAGAGTATCTTATATTAAAGGAGATGCGTGACATGAATTTTTGGAATATTATATTTTTACTTATTGGAATAATATTTATAATAGGGAATGTAATAAAAGGTTTAACTAAACATAAATTTAACTACTTTAGGGAAAAATATTTTAACAAATTAGAATTAAAATATGGAAAAATAGATAAAGAAAAAACTATTAAACTAGAGATGTTTTATCAATATTTAATAGGCTTGGAATACATAATAATGGGCTTATTAATAAAAAAATTAGATACTGCAATAGTATCATTAATATTAGTATCCATTATAACAATAGTATCCCATTGTTTAATTAGAAAGAAATATGTAACTATATAAACTATTTATAATAAAACGCTGATAGAATTAATAATCAAAAGAAGGTGATAGGATTTCCCTACCACCTTTTGCTGTGTCTGAATCGCGTGATTTTAATATCTTTTAGATATTTTTTAATCCATTGTAAAATTATTGTTAAATCTTATGCCCAACAGTATCTTACCTTTTCATTAGTAAACTGACCATAATCTAAAATATCTTCCTTCTGCATTCTACCTATTACTATATACCTTGGTACATTTTGAGAAAGTGCAAATTCATCTATTTCTTTCAGAGAATATTTTCCTTGCTTTAAAAAATAATCATAATCTTTTTGATTTATTAAGGTATCACTTGCAAATTTATTTGCCTTTATCTCTATCTCGCTTTCAGTAGATTCAAAATCAATAAAGTTTAATTTTGCGTCACCATTGATTATGTGTCCTATTTCGTGAAATAAAGTAAACCAAAATATATCAGCAAAACTTCGCCTAATTGTCATGCATAAAATTATTCTACCATTAGCATCTGTTTTTATAAAACCTTGAACTGGCGCTCCTTTAAAATGTTTTACTATTCTAAATACAATACCACACTCCGAAAATATTTTAGCTAACTCTTCTTGAATTCTATTTCCGTTATAAAACATAATTTTTTTTATTTCTGGTATTTTATCTTTTAGTTTATTTATATTTAATTCTTGAGTAATTTCTATATCGGATGTTACTAATTCACAAATTCTTAACCAAGCAAAAAGTACATAAACATCTGCATTGCTAGCTAATTGTGCTCTGAATGCTGCATTATACTTGATATTAGGTATAAATGTTAAATTTCCTACACCTAAAAGTTTTCTCAATTCTAATATTTTTACTGCTTCATTATCTCCATCACTTAATTTCCCTTTTTCGCAAAAATAACTAATTATATCTTTTAATGGTTTTAATATGTCTAATTCTTCTTTTGATATATTATTAGCTTCCTCAAAATCTAAAATTTCTTCTTCGTAATTGCTCTGCAAATTATTCCAGAAAGTAGCATCTATACCTAGAACATATTCAAGTTTTTTAGCAAATGAAACCGATATACCTCTAGTTCCTTTTATTATTGTACTAATATGCTTTTCTGTAAATCCTGTTCTAATTGACAATTCTTTTTGAGTCATATTTTTATCTGATAGAATTTCTGCTAAAGTTTCTCCTGGGTGAATAATTAAATCACGGGATAATCCATTCATGTTTTGTTCCATGATAGTCTTCCACTCCTTTTATTTTAACCAATTTGCAAACCTTTAAATATTCAGAACTTAAATCATCAGTACTTGGTTTTATAATTAATCTATAATTTTTGGAAATGCTTACTCCATAAAAACCTTTTAAATCATTTTCAAGAGAATGAGGTTTTCCCAATCCAGTTGATAGATAAATCCCAAACGTATCAGCCGCCTTCAATTGATCCATACGTTTTTAATAGTTTCAGTCATATCATTCCCAATTTTCTTTTTCATTAAATCGAAATTAGAAAAATATTTTTCTACTTTTTCATCATATTCAATTTGCAAGTTAAAAATACACCTCATTTTCTTACCAAGATGGTTAATTGTTTATACTTACATATTAGTACATATGTAGAAAAAAGTCAATTTATATAAAAGCACAGACTGATTAATTTTATATGAATACTTGTCTGTATTCCGAATTAATATTACTTTATTTATTAAAAATATCAACTTTATTCTATAAAACTTTTCAATATATTCGTTATTAATATACTTTTCCATTTATAATTTTGTGATAAGTTTAGCTTAATTTTTTATGCTCGAAGAAATAAATTTAACGAATAAATAATTATACTTTACCTTTCTAATATATTATAGATGATTAATATTAAATATTTCCTTATTGATATCTTTTAAATATTATAAGTATTTACATGGGATAAATATGATTATATTTAGTATATATTAGATTAAGGAGATATTCGTTTCATAAGTGTATATAAAGTGTAGGCAAAGTGTAAGTAAATATCTTGAGTTTG
This sequence comes from Clostridioides sp. GD02377, assembly GCF_045899875.1. Classification (NCBI taxonomy): domain Bacteria; kingdom Bacillati; phylum Bacillota; class Clostridia; order Peptostreptococcales; family Peptostreptococcaceae; genus Clostridioides; species Clostridioides sp. GD02377. The sequence continues at coordinate 2,755 of NZ_JBJODA010000035.1, read as the reverse complement.
TATTATTAGCTTTATTTATCTATAAAATACTATATTTTATCAAATCTATTTTAATTGAGGTGTAAAAAAGAAGGTAACAACTATCTCCAGTTGCTACCTTCTAATCATCAATTCTTAAATTTTGATACACTAAAATTTTTAACTTGAGACTTAAATAACTGTTCAATCTCATCAACTACACTTTGTATCTTATTTTCATATTTCAAATCATAATATATATTTATCTCACCTATGCTATTTATGCTCATAGAATAGTCTTTTCTTTCTATTATACATATGCTTCCACAATCAGATAAATCATTCTTGTATATTGATTTTAATTGACTTTTTATCCTGAGAAAGTCTATTGCTGGATAAATATTATTTGGATAAAAACTTTTATCATACATTAATATCTTATTCACACCTTATCATTCGATTTATTAGATTTTATTACCTATTAAAATAATATCCGACTTCTCTTATTGTTATAATCTTTTGAGGGTTTTTATAATCTTTCTCTATTTTCTTTCTTAATCCATTTACTGCAACTACCACACTATAATTATTCTCTAAATACTCATTCTTCCATACATACTCATATATCTCTTTAATAGTTAAGGTCTCCTCAGCATTCTCTATAAAGTAATTTAATAACCTATTTTCTGTTGGAGTTAATTTTATCATTTTATTTTCTAGTTTTATGACTCCACTGCCTCTATTATATTCCTCTAAATTTGAATTGTTTTCATTATTATTTACATATAAATTTACTCTTCTTAAAATGGCTTTCATTTTTGCATATAATATTTCTAAATTCAAAGGCTTTATTAAATAGTCATCTCCACCAGCATTTAAAGCATTTAAAATACTTTGCTCTTCACTTATATAAGTCATATGAATAACTGGACAAGTAGTTAAATTTTTAATTTTTTTACAAAAATCCCATCCATCACCATCAGTTAAAATTATTTCTAAAAATATTAAATCAAATTTATTACTAAATATTTTCCTAATAGCTTCTTTACAATTATATGCTAAATAGACATTTATCCCCTTTTCTTCTAAAAACTTTTTCAATTCCTCGCAATTATTCTTGTCTCCATCAATTATCAATACATTAATTTGCATTATAGTCTCTCCTAAAAATAATTATTCTTTTTACAAATAACTGGACAAATATCTTCAGTATATTTTCTGATAGCACTTATTTACTATTATAAGAAACTTTAACAACTATAAATCTGTCTTATTTATTCTTTTCATATATTTTTAGACTATGCACTTTACCTTATATCTCATTTGGGGTTTGATTTATTATATAAAGATAAATATCTAAAATTATACAATCTAGAGCTACATTTTTTACTATTATATTTGAATCTTTAATAATCTAATATTGATATATATATATATTAAAAGCTCTATGATAAAAATAAATTTGATGATATAAATATTATTGTCCACATCCAGTAAATTACATATTAGAATACTCTACTCAAAATATATTAATTAAAGTCCAAAGTTTTAATTATTACAGTATATAATAATCCTTTTTATATAATATCATTATAAACTAAAAATTAAAACTTAAATATTAATAAAATTCTCCTATTTTAGTGAAAGTTGAAATTTTATTTAAATATAATATAGTTATAATAAAAAATAATATTTTTATAAAATTCAAATTATAAGATATGAACTTTTTATAATAATGTATTTACTAAAACAATATAACATGTCTTATATTATAACTATACAAATCAATACTTAAACAGACTAGTAGAGACATCTTTTTAAAATAGATTTATAATACAAAACTATGTTAAACTCCATTTTTCCAAAATGCCTACTTAAAAATTAAATCTGACTACTTTTATAATTTTGCTTTTATAAACTCTCTAGCCTTATTCATTGTTAACCATACATCATCAGAATAAATCTCTGTGAATTTTTCTCCTGTAGTCTTACTCAGCTCTTTCATCTTATTGCAAGTTACTCCTCCAATTACATACAGATTTTGTGTTTGATGTGGCTTATAGTCTTTTATATCTACTGCTAAATAACTTTCTTTTGCCCTTTTGTAATATAACCCTAATATGTCTGCTGATACCTTATCATCACCACTGTACACTATTGTGTGTTTATACATTTTGCCCACCTCTACATTGTTTCTTATTTGTTTTTTAAAATCATCCCATAATGACGGACTATCAAGCATCTTACGAGGGCAATATTTTTTCTTAGCATCATAATGCCTAATCACTTTATCTGCACTAATATTTAAATCTTTCATTAACTTTTTAGTTAAGCCTATTGCATTTTGTCTTGCTTTTGTGTAGTTACCATCCTTATTTACACATATTTCTATATTAATACTATTATAGTTTGTTACTCCTGCAACTAATGCAGTCCCATAACTTTTACCAACCGCCCAAGCTCCGTCTTTGTGGTCTAAAGTTTGATATATTACTTTATCATCTACATAGTAATGCACACTTGCTTCTAAATTACCATTGTTAAGTGCTTGTGCATGTCTTTTAGCATCTGCTCCCTTGCTCTCGTTATCAGTTTCATGTATTACTATAAATTTAGGATTATTCTTGTTTGGATAACACTTTTTCTTTGTTAACATCTTCATTATATCTACCATTACTTTTCACCATCCTTCAAGTGTTTGTAAGTTTGATTTATACCTATTGATATACCCCAGCAAATTACTCCTTGTAAGACTGCGTCAGCATTTAATCCTAGCATCCAAATAGAGAATCCTATC
>NZ_JBJODA010000034.1:0-14864 GCF_045899875.1 Clostridioides sp. GD02377 | reverse complement strand
CCAAGTTTTAACACCTGCCCTTTGTAAATAGTATATTTACTTAAGTTTTTATTCTTATTAGCTTTATCCATCATAGTTTTATTTAACTCATATACTTTCTTATATAGTGAACCATTTCCTAACTGTTTCTGACAAATTGACCAAAGAGAATCACCCGATTTGACTGTATAAGTCTTGGTGTTTGGTGCATTAATTGAATCGACCCTCTTGGGTTCTATCTTTACGCTTGGTCTACCAGTCTCAGTTGTTTTAGGCGGAGCAGGAACTAATTTTTTAGTTGAGTAATCTCTATATTGCTTTAACTTTATTGCAACTTTTGTATCTGAGCCATTTTCTGCATCTTCTACTATGTTATATTCCTCAAGAAATACTTTCATATTAGTGTTAAATAGTACTTTATTCCCAAGTTGTCGAGACACAATAAATTGAAATGGCTTACAATCTGTTTTTAATAGTTCTAGTTTACTTAAAAAGAATTGTACATCCCTAAAAGTCCCTCTGTAAAACGGTAGTTTATTATGTGTAAATTCTGCTTCGAAACTTATTTCAGATAGCCCTTCTTTTTTTAATATATTTACTTCTCCAGTATTTATTAGGTCAACTGTCTTATTTTTATTTGTTACTTTAATCTCTAATTTTGCAGGAGGTATTGGTAATTGCACTCCATCTAAATAAAAATCATAAGCCATTTATATCCCCCCTTTCTAAACTATTCCCTCAGCAGATACAATCATGGCATCGTTTAATTTTTCTGTTAGTACATTAACTATTCCATCTACATCTGCATCTTTACTTATGTTATTTGTATTGTTCATATCAATTTTAATGTTTACTCCTGTAAATCGATTGATAGTTTCTTGCTCTGCAATATCTCTAAGATATTTTAAATCTTCTTGACTTTTATCCATTGTTTTAGCCATCTTTGCAGTATTACCTGCTGTGTCCTTTGCTCCTTTGGCGGCATCGTTCAGTGGAGAATTAAGCCCTGCTGAACCAAATCCATCACCAAGTCCATATTTTTTGTCCCACAAATCATCTAGACCTAAGTCTTTCTTAGCTTTTTCAGCTATCTTGTTAATATCAAAAGCATCTTTTATTTTATTTTCTAAATTTTGACCTACTTTATATCCTTTATTAAAAGAGTCAAATGGATTTTTAATGTCCATATATGGAGCTTTCCAATCTGCTGGTTTAATAGGCTCTTTTAATGTTTTTTGATAGTTTTTTAAACCTCCAACGACAGAGTCTATATTTTTTGTATAACCATGACCAAATGTATCTATATTTACTCCAGGTATTTTATTAATTAATTCAATTAAGCCATTTACCGCTTTTATTGCTAGATTTACTCCATTTATAAATACATTTGCAAGTGTTGTTGCACATCTATCGAAAGAACCACCAACGTCACCCATTGAGTTTATAACGAAATTTGCAAGGTTATAGAATAACATCTGTACTTTATAAACACAGATATTAAATGAGTTAACAAAGAACTCTACAAATGCCATAACTATGTTCCAAGCTGCTGCAAAGACATCATATATACATGCTCCTAGAAAATAGAAAGCTCCCACAATTACTCCAGTTGCAGAAATACTAGTTTTGGCGAAGTGATTAAATATTGCTACTCCCACGAATATCGCTGCTATTACTAAGGCTACAGCTGATACAACCATAACCATAGTTGCACATAGTGTAACATTAGCTCTGCTTACTCCTAAAGTCATCAATTGGTGTATAAGCATTGCTTTTGTAGCAACGTATAATTCTCCAGTAAAAAGTGCTGTCACAAAACACTGTGTAAAAGTAATTGCTGTGTAAATTGTTTGGGCTATTAAAACTGAATATATTATAACTTTGTAGGCAATAAAAGCTCCTACAATACCATAAACTATAGGTGCAATAATACTCCAGTTTTGTGTAAATACATTAGCAACACTTAGTGCTTGTGTTATTATCCATCCCAACCCTTGAGCTACTAGACTAACTCCTACAATTATCATATTAAAAAATCCACTAAATGCTGGACTACTCAATAAATCAATTATTCTATTAAAAACACTATATCCAACAGCTCCCAAGACATACAATGAATCTGTAACATCAGTTATAAAGGTTCGGAATCCCCTACTTGAGACAGTGTCCTCAATTTTCTTTTGTATAGCTCCAAATATCATTACTGCATTATTCTTGATAGATGTGAAAATCTGACCTAAAGTGTAAGGCATTTTTTCAAACTGAGCATTTGTTTCTGCTGATGCTGCAAGCAGAGAATTTTTTACAATATCTGCTGTCAACATTCCTTCGCTTGCCATTCCTCTAATTTTCCCAATGTCCACATCGAGATAATCGGCAATGCTTTTAATAATATTGGGTGCTGACTCAAATACAGCATTCAGTTCCTCACCTCTTAATACGCCAGAACCCAATCCTTGTGTTAACTGCAATAATGCTGAACTCATTTCTTGTGTAGTAGCTCCTGCTATTATAAATTTTTTATTCAATTGTTCAGCAAAGCTTACTATTTCTCTAGTGCTACTAAATGCACTTCCTGCATTCATACCTATACGACTCACTATTTGTGCAGTATCTAAATAAGATGCTCTTGACCTTTCGGCAGATTGGAAAATCATCTTATTTAGTCCTCCGTCAGATAATTGTCCATCGTTTATCATACTCAAGCGTGCATTAGTGTTAGTCATTTGGTCACTTAAACTACCTAAACCTCCTATCGTCTTTAAACCCATATAAGCTCCAGTAATCTTTTTAACACTTCCAAGCAATTTATCTGTATTGCTTGCCCCCTTATTAATATCTTCGTTAAATCTTCTCTGTTGTTCATCTGCTTTTCCTATATTCTGTTCTATTCTAGTTAAGATATTTTCAATATTATTTAAACTCTGCTGAGATGTTTGTATGTTGCCTGTATTAATAGGATTATGCAACCTTTGTTGCAGCCTATCAAAACTGTTAATTGTAGTGTTAATAGCATTAGTCATATTACGAAACGCAGGAGTCATTCCGTCAAAAATTCTAATGGATGTTTGTATTGTAGCCATGTTTTCACTCTCCTTCCTCAAATTTTTACATAAAAAAACACCTACATAAGTAAGTGTCTAGTTATTATAAATTTAATAATTCTTTTTTCTTAGTATTAAATTCTTCTTCTGTTATTGCTCCTATATCTAGTAGCTCTTTCAATCCTTTTACTTGCTCTATTGAACTACTAGTTTTATCTTGTTCATTGTTAGCTTTATCATTGTTTTTTACAATTATTGAAAGTACTGATAAAATCTCTTGTGCTTCATTACAAGCATTTTGGTATATAGATGAATTAGTTTTTGTCCTTGTATTAATCAAATTAATATATTCTAAAGGATTATTAATATTATTAAATGTTATTTTGATTTTAAATGTATTGACAATCTTTCTTGTTGTTTTTTTACCTGTTACACCTCCAACTACAGCTCCAGTTGCACCAAATAAAGCACCCCCAACTACAGCTCTTCCTAAACCACCACTAACTATAGACTCTTCATCTTCTAAAAGTTCAAACTCTATAATTTCATCAGTTGCATATACGGTTTCTATTATATCTCCGCCTTTACGAATATCTGATATTTTAATAAATTTATTATTTTCATCAATTGATATGAATTTATTAATTTTATTTGTCTCAACAAATTTTTCTAATAGTTCTCTATTTTTCTTAGAAAAATTTATAAACTTTCTTATTCCCTCATAGTCTGCTAATACTTGCATTGCACTAGTTGTTTTTAATCTTTCACTAGAGAATATTGTAAAATCAACAAAGCAATTATTGCACAGATATTCATTTTCTAAAACTTTATTTTTACCCTTTCCTCCACATATGCAACATGGTTCTTTAGTTCCAAATAATCCCATAAGATTACCCCCTACATAATTTTATAGCATTATTATACTATATTAGTAAAATTTTTACATTATAATCACATCCTTTCATTAAAAAAACACCTACCTGAGTAAGTGTTTTTTGGTACTTTTATAAATATTTATTTTTACATCCCATGTTATTCTTCAACCCTTGAAGTTTCCCTGCTGCCATGGCTTGTGTTAACATTTAAAAACATCCCATGTTATTCTTCAACTACTTAAAAATGCACATTCTTAAATAAAATAAAACAATATAACCATTGCAAATACTAGCACTAATCAAATTTATCCCAAGTGTCTTTAAATTTCGAATGTTTTTACCTAGCGATTCGCTAGGACGGTGATAATTGCTACATTTGACAACTATCTTTGTGAGTGCCTATCCCAAATTACTTGGGGTGACCTCACATTTAGGATGCGTAATCACCCTATATTTAACACTACAATTATAGCATATTTTGGAAGATAAAGCACTTTTATGCACTTATAAGTGCTTTATCCATATTATTTTACTTATTTTCTCTCTCTTCTTGTTCTCTAAGAATACCTCTCAATATCTCTGCATATTCTTGAAATTTTTCTTCATCATTTTGTTTTAATTTATATAATAATGTAGCAAACTTCACAAAGTATTCTACATCTTCATCAGTTTTTAAATTATACTCATTAAGTAAACTTTCACGCATTTTATTAATCCCCCTCAAACTCAAAACTAAAATCTAATTATTTTTATACAATATATAATAGTTTTTCTTGTCTCCTTTAACAGAAATGGGATTATTATTTTCTTTCAACCACACTTTGACCTTTTCTGTAACCTTATTAGAATATTTGGTTACAGTACCAGTCCAAGAGCCATTGGTTTCTAGTACTGTTTTCATTTCATTTTCTTTAATATCAAGCTTTCTTATAATTTGTTTAACTGCTTGAAATGCTGGTTTATTAGACATTGTGTAAAGCCCTAACTTTCTTGCAATCTGTTTTGTATCATAAAAATGTTCCTTTTCTTCAATTTCAAGTGGAATATCAACTCCTGCTTTTTTAAAAAATGTTTTAGCAACAAGAAATTGCATACTTTTATCAATTTTTAAATCCTCAAAAATCGGAGTTATTAATTTAATTGACTCATTTACTGCTTCTAATGTTTTTATTTCTTCTCTTACTCTGAAATAACTATTTACTAATTGTCTTTGTACCTTCCATGCTAAGTCGTCTGTAAAAGATTTTACTAACATTAGATAACCTGTTTCAGTTAATAAGATTAATTCTCTTGCATTACTGCCAACGAAATTCGTTGTCTGTTTAATTGTTGATAATTCTTTTCCTTCTAAATAAAAATAGTCCTCATCTTTTATAAAGTGTTTCTTATTCTCTCTAAAATTTCTACCTGCTGTTCCTTCTACTCTTTCATGTACTTTGTCAATTTCTTTAAATGTCACTACTCTTTGATTATTAAATTCCTTAACTTGCATTTCTTGATTGTTAATTAGTACTAGATTGTTCATAAAAATACACTCCTTAATTGATTTTTTTTAAGGAATGACATATAATTATATTACATATTAGTTATATGTCATAAGGAATATTTAAACTTTGACGAGAGAGAATATTCCTTATTTTATTCCTTTTATCTTTATTTCTATAAAGATTTCTTTATCTTTATACTCTAATAATACATTATTTAGTAAATAATGTCAATACTTTTTATTTATTTTAATAAATATATCTTTACTTTAACAAAGATATATAGTATTATATAAATATACAGGAGGTATTAACATGTCTATAAAATTTTTCAAACTAATTGACTTACTAAACAGAAGAGGCATAACTAAGGAAGAGCTAAGGTTAAAAATAGGAGCTTCTTCTACCACAATAGCAAAATTATCTTCAAATAAAAATGTTTCCCTTGATGTTATTGATAAAATATGTAAAGCTTTAGACTGCCAACCAGGCGACATTATGGAATATGAAGATGATGAAAAACTATAAGCAAAACAAAAGCACCTACCACAAAAGTAAGTGCTTTCTTTTTTCTATTTAATTTTGAATCCACATAGTTAATATAAAATCAAGTATTGTGTAGTGTGTTATTCTTTTTATTCTCTCTTTACATACCACTTAGTTAATATAAAATTAGTGGATATAGAAACAGCTGCATTTTCTATACAAACTTTACATACCACTTAGTTAATATAAAATTAAATCAGTGTTAGATTTATATGATAAAATAATGAGCTTTACATACCACTTAGTTAATATAAAACCTAACTGTAGACTCTAAAGAATGTGTACCTTTAGTACCATTTACATACCACATAGTTAATATAACTCTTATCTCCATTATACCATTTTTTAACATATAAAGCACTTGAAACAGTGAGATATCCAAGTGCTTTATCTATTTATTTAATTATTTTTCTCTAATTTTTTCTCAGAAAGTTTATATACTACATTTTCTATCTTATTATATATATATCTATATCTGTTTCTCTTCTTTTCAAAAGTTTAATCATACATTCTTCTTTTCTCTTTTAGGTATACATATTAAGTAAATTTTCACACATTGTATTAATCCCGTTGCCAAAAATCTATAAATATCTATAAATCTTGTTTAATTCCTAATTCATTGTGTCCTATTTTGAAAACTATAAATAGTTATCTACTTTAGTTTGATATAACACTCCATAGGCTTAAATTCGGATACAACGAATCCTACATATTAGCATTATCTTGTTGGTGATACTATGCTAATTTAAGCAACCACGTTGGCGATTACTTTTATATTTTGAAAGATTAATACTTGCATTTAAATCTCTATCAATAGTTAAACCACATTCACATTTATATAATCTATCTTTAAGTTTTAAATCCTTTTTAATCTCTCCACATTGGCTACAAGTCTTACTTGATGGATAAAACCTATCGACTACTACTAACTCAATCCCTCTGAGTTTGCATTTATATTCAAGTTGCCTTCTAAACTCATAGAAGCCTTGTTTTGATATAGCTTTAGATAAGTGTTTATTTTTCATCATATTAGAAACTGCTAAATCCTCTATTACAACTCTATATGGCTTGGTTTTCACTATATTTGTAGTTGTTTGATGAAGATAGTTATTTCTAATGTTAGTCAATCTTCTGTGTACTTGTTGTATCTGCTTTTCAAGTTTTATGATATTTTTAGTTTTGACAAACTCCTTTCCTTTTTTATTTTGTTCATATTTTCTACTTACTTGTTTTTGTAATTTTTTCAATCTTTTTTCGATTTTTCTAACTACATAAGTTTTATTTATATTTTTATAAATTGTACCATCAGAGCAAATTGCTAGGTCTTTAAGACCTAAATCTATTCCTAATGATATATCTGTTAATTCTTCTTTAATTTCTTCTTGCTCTATACCTACTGAAATATACCAGTATTTGTTGTCATAACTTATCCTTGGGTTGCTATACTTGACTCCAATAGGCAGTTGCTCATTTGTTTTTATCCAACCAACTTTTTCAATATTAACTAATTTGTCTTCTTTAACTTTTAACTTACAATTATCGTTGTAGAAGGATTTTTTACTTTTCCTTCTACTCTTAAATCGTGGCTTATCTGATAAGCCTTTGAAAAATCTTTTGTAAGCATCACAACCATCTTTAATAGATTGTTTGGATACATTATTAGATACTTCTTTAAGCCAACTTAATTCAGATTTCTTTAATTTAGTTATTTCTTTTCTTAATTCATTGTCTGAAATGAATTTACCACCATTTTTATAATTTTCTTCTTGCTTTGCAAGTGTCCAATTATATATAAATCTTGCAGTACCTACGGATTGCCATAGTTTTTGCTCCTGAAGTTCACTTGGGCATAATCTAACTTTCTTCGATAGTATCATCTTCTAATAACTCCTTAATCATTTTCTTAGCCTTATGACTTCTTTTACCTTGAAGTCTTGCACTAAATACAGTTACTATTTGTATCATATCCTCAACTAACTCTTGCTCACCACTTCTTTCAGTATTATCAATTATTTCAATAGTAGTTCCATATTTGTCACAAAGATTTTCTATTAGTTCATATCCAAATCGAATTAACCTATCTTTGTAAAGTACTACTATTTTATCTACTTCTGAATTAGTTATCATATCTATTAGTTGATTTAATCCTTTTTTATTGTAGTTAATTCCACTTCCTATATCTATTATGATTTCAAATTGATACCCTTTAGCAAACATATATGTTTTAACATTCTGTATCTGCCTTTCGAGGTCATCTTTTTGTTTGTGAGAACTAACTCTACAATATCCAATAGTTTTTTTATTTAGTTGCTTATATTGTTTCAAACCTAAAAAATGATTAAGTTGTTCCTGAGAGTAATATCTTGTACCACCTTCGGTTATATGGTGTGGTTTTAAAGTACCTTTGCTATCCCAATTCCTAAGAGTTTGAATTGTTTTACCTATTTTATTTGCAAATTCTCCTATTGAGTAATATTTCATTTGTTTATCACCTCAATAGTAGTATATCATAATCTATAATTTATTTTTATATTTTTATAGATATTTATAGATTTTATTTAGCAGTCGTTACACCCAAAACCAAACTAAAATAAATTATTTAATACAATATCATTTACTCAATCTTATAAACCACATGATAATTCTTCTTTTCACCCTGTATCTTTGTAGGTCTATTATTCTCCTCTATCCATTTGCTAATCTTGCCTATTACACTCTCTGAATACTTATTTACACTTCCACTCCAACCTTTTTTACTTTCCAGTACTACTAATTTTTCATTATCTTGTATATTTAACTTCTTAATAATTTCACCTACTGCATGAAACGCAGGTTTGTTAGACTTAGAATAAATGTTTAACTTAGTTGCTATCTGTACTGTATCATAAAAATGTTCCTTTTCTTCTATTTCAAGAGGTAACTCTATTCCTGCCTTTTTGTAAATAGTCTTTGCTGTAAGTAACTTTGCTTTTTCATCTATTCCAGCACCATCTAAAAATGGAGTCAAAATTTCTATAGTCTTATTAACTGTGTCTAGGCTTTCTATTTCATTTGCCTTGTCACGTAGTGCTTGAGGGTTGGCATTGTTAGTTATGTATGCACCTGTTTGTCTTATACTTGGTAAAACTTCTCGTCTAAGCCATTTTCTAAACTGTACACCAATTGGTTTATCTGTGTATTGTAAAAATCCATACAAACCATCTTCATAAAAAATAGTTAAGTTTGGAGTATGTTTATTTATTATATTTGAACTGACTAAAGTATTCTTAGTCACTTCATTAACTATATTCTTAAATCTCTTTAAATCTTCCTTAATTAAAACTTCAAATTCTAAACCATTCTCAAAAGCTTCTGCTTCAACACATTGATTTATTGTTACAGTAGCATCTGCATATCCAAATAATTCTACTATTTGTTTTGCTATCCAGCATGGTTTGTCATTCCACATAAAAGTATAAATTTTACTTCCATTAAACTCTTTTACTATTAAATTTTCCATAACTATTACACTCCTTAAAATTGATTTTTTTCAAGGAATGACGTATACTATAGTTAGTTGATGTATAGTATACGTCAATAAGGGATGTTCAATCTTTGGTCGGGGAGAACGTCCCTTATTTTTATTCCTCTTTTTCTAATTCTTCATTAATCTTTTCTTCAAGCCAAATAGTTTTAGTCTTATTCTGCTTTTTTAAATGTTCTTCAATTTTTTCTACTTTCTCTCTATCTAATAGAACACTAAAAGTTTTTTTATTCTGTCGTCTTTGCTTGAAGTAATCTGCTCTACTGCTATCAGTAATAACTTTCACCTCTTTTCTGTATCGCGACACTTTTCAAGAGTTTTTACTAATTTTTTCTAATTATTTTACTCAACCGACCAATTTGAGCAAAACAAAAGCACCTACATGTTTGTAAGTGCTTCCTTTTCTTTATTTAGTCCATATACTACAAATATAAAATTTTTACATATTATTCTTAATATAAACAAATCTCCCTAATATACCATGCTATAATTAATTCAAGAGGTATTGGTAGATACTTCTAAACTAATTATGAGAGGATGGTGAATATATGGTATTTGAAAGTATTTATGAGTACTGTTAGTAGCAGATGAAAATATAATGGCAACTGCTGAATTTTCTGAAATTCCTGGCATAGGTATTACTCCTGCTGAAAGAGATTTAAAATTCATACGCTTAGATTCTCCCTGTTCTGATGAATGTCCATTTTGGGGAACTTTTGATTGTGAATTAGTTAAGGTAGCTCTAAAAATGTACTAAATCTTTATTCCTGGACCCATTTTAAGACCTGTAATTTTAGATAACTTCTTAAATGTGGTCCAGTGATATACACAAATCTTTTTTTCATAACATTCAAATCTATATTCACATCTACAACATGGATTATCTTCTTTTTTTATTACTTCATCATCTTTTTTAAGTACATATGCTTGAATGTGTCTGGCAATACAATATAAATTTTTTCTTGTAAGTTCTATATCTTTATCCATTTAATCACCTTCTTTTTGTACAAAAAAATACTTGCTATTAAAACAAGTACTTTGCATATTTTTTCTAATTTGTGGTATAATAATAGCAAGAAGAACTACAATCTATTTGACAGTAGAGTGAAGTTCATAATTTAAACAATTAGTAATTATTTAAATTTGTGGAACTTGATTTTAAAATCAAATTCCCAGCCACTTTTACTCTTGCCACGAGTTGAGTGGCTTTTTACTTGCGTAAATACTTTACAAATTAAGCAAAATATTAAACTAGCAATAACGCCAGCTATTACATTAAGTAAAAAGTTATTCATACTTCCCACCTCCTTTCATTAGGAAGTAGGTTTTATCCCAGTATGAATTCCACTCTATAAATTATAGGTTACATCTTCTTGCTAAAATTATTATAACATATATTACTTACATATTTTACCTATTATACATTTATTTCATATTTTTCTATCTCCTTCTACCTCTCTTTTTCTCTCTTTCAGCTTCTTTCATCGCTTCTTCTTCATCCTCTATTTTAACAAGTATTGAGGCGGCTGCTAATGCTCTCTCATTAACTTCTAAATTCATATAATCACCTGGTTTCCACTTTAATTTTTGAATACAATAATGAGTGATGCTAGCATCAAAATCGCCACCTCTGATTAGTTTTTTGCTTCTTCTACTTTATCTTCAAATGTTGTATCAAATCCATTGACTTCATTTACTTTTACAGTGTAATTTACATACTCACCTGCTGTAAGCATTGTTTTTAATAACTGAGCTTCTCCCATTACTCCATAACTATTTTGTAACTCTGCATCCTTTAAGTCAGGAAATACTGTTGATGCTACACATAATTCAGCTACATAACTGTTGTAGTCAATTTCACTAGTGTATTGTCCTGTATGTTTTCCATTATTGCCTACAACTTTCACCCTTTTAGTGCAATTTCTTCTTAATACTTCATCCTCCTCAGAAGATAAAACTTTTAATTCCCATTCAACTGGTTTTCCTTCTTCATCTAAAAATCTATCACTTGTTATATATTTTACATTATCAACCTTTATTGCATTTTGACTTAAAAAAGCACTTAAATTACTCATATTATTCTAATCTCCTTTTATTTTAATTTTCTACATAAAAAATACACATCTATAAATTATAAATGTGTATTCTACTCCATCCCATTTATTATGTTGAACTTTTCAACTAATTCCCAATCCTCACAGGTAAAGTCCATATCTTCATCAAGATACTCACCATCAGCATCAAATTTAACTATAATTCCACTATCCATGTTGCAGTCTTTAAGTATTATAGTTTGACGCCCAGCTGAACTCGTTGGGTCTTCATTAGTCACCTGTATATCAAAGTAAATATCCTCACCAGTCTCTTTATATCTATAAAGAAGCTCTCTAAATATAGAAGTATTATAGTGAAATGTTGCACTTCCTGTGTACTTGCTTCCAGTACTTTTATTTCCTTTTGTAGTGCTTCCTAAGATAGGAACTTCACTTTTATTTTTCTCCATTTTAGCTTCTAAATTAATAGCTTGCATAAAGTTATATCTTTTACCTTCAATAGTAACATAACATTCCGCTTTAGATGCACTTATTGTATCTCTTGCTTTTATTTGTTGAAACATAAACTTAACACTCTCCTTTCTAGCTTACTGAAACAGTCATATAAAGCTTACTCATAGCATTAATTACTTTAACACCATCAGATACTATTACCGTTTTCTTATCATTTCCAAGCTCTACACTGACATCATCAGTTTTAAAATCTTCTATTGCTCTAATATTTTCTAATTCCTTGTGATGCTTAACAACATCATTCCAGAAGCTTATTCTTCCTGCTGCATCATTTGGTACTTTACCTAAGTATTTTGTATTAAATAGTGTTGCTATATCATTAGCTATTTGGTCAAGCACTCTAACGCTTTGATTACTTGAAAAATCATCATTCTTATCATCTGTAAAACTAACAAAAGTATTTATATCCTCTAGCACATGAACTTCATCACCAACCTTGTGGAATATAAACTTACCTGTTTTTAGAGCTTCTTCGAGTTGTATTTGTGTATAATTAACATCAACATCAAACTCACCATCATACTTTTTATTTGTATTAGATTTATTTATATCGCATCCTGCTATAGCTCCAGTAGCCCAATAAATTAAGTTAGATTCTAGTAATCCAGTATCTTTAATTTTATTTTCTACAGATACTACACCTTCGTAATCTGAATCACTTTTCTTATATAATACAGTTTGAAACTTAGCTCCTACCTTATCTCTCATTCTTTTTGTAAACTCTACAAACAAACTTTTAATCTCTGTTGTTGTTGCTAAACATCCTAAAGCATTAAATGAGTAGCTTTCTATTTTATCTAAGAAAGCTTGATATTCTGTCCCTGTAATCGCTTCTCCATTAGTACCACCAGTAAATACAAGTCCTGCACTTGCTTCTAGTGTTGCATCCTTCTTCCAAGTGATATAGTCATTGTCAATTAAATCTGTAATGACTTTTGCTATTTGTGTATCTACTTTCTTATTATCCAAAAGTGTTACAACATCAAATTTAGTGTTATCATCTATATTTGTTGTAACTATTACTTTTAAGTCATTACCTCTTATACCACTGCATCTAGCTGTAGCAATACTACAACTAGCTTTAACTCCTTTGTTTAGTTTATAAAAGTATCCTAGTCGTATGTTTTTAAATAAATCTCTAAGACCTTTTAACTTCTCATGAGTGTAATCATATCCAAAATACTTCGCTGAATACTTTTCAAAATCATCACTACTTACTTGAAATACTTCTTCATCAATACCCCAATCAAGTTCAATTGGCATTGCAACAATCCCTCTATCACTAAGAGAACTTGTTGCCCTCTTAGCTGAGATAAAATTTATATAAGTGCCTGGAAGTATTTTATTTTGTGTTACGAATGTTCCTCCACCTAAAGCCATCTAACTCACTCCTTTCATAAATTTATTTATTCTATCATCCACTTCTGAAAAAGAATATAACTCATTTTCTTTTAAAATTGCATTTAATAAATCTTTTCTACTTATATACTTCTTAGAATTAACTATCTGTTCCTTAGTGAACTTGTAGCTATCTTCTTTACTTAATGTTTTACTCAAAATTATCACCTCTCTTTAGACCGCCAAACAATTCAACTCCATTCATTTTTTCTGTATCATTACTTTTTATAGTGAAATAGTTATAATCAACAAAGAAATGTAGTACATTATCTATAATTTCAAAGTTCATATTCGTACCTCTTACTAAATCTCCATCAATTTCTATATACTCTAATTCCTCTAACAACATTTCAGCTATCTCATTTATTTCAAAACTCTTATCTTTTGAACGTGGAAAATAATGTACATCAAATGAATTTTTCTTCAACTCTCTTCCATTTGGATATGGTACTTTACTTGGATTTAGAGGACAAATAAAAAAACAAGGTTCATTTATACCTTGCTCCACATCTTCACTATAAATTGTATATTTTTCTCCAAATGTCCCATCTAATTTAACAGATATTCCATCTATAATATTATTAAGCATCAAATACTCCTTTAAGTAATATTAATAACTTTTTCTCTATAATCTTATCAACTTGACTTTGTAGTTCCATCTCTGAAATAGTTAAGAAATGTTGTCCTTTAACCCATCCCTTGCCACTCTTAGTTCTATGACCAAATTCAACATAACTTGCATATGTTGTTGGGTTAACAACTTCTATAATATAATTATTACCTTGCTTAAATACAGGAAGTGACCTCGCATAAGCTACTCCACTCCAACCTTCTCTTAGAAATCCAGTGTCGACTGGTGTTCTTCTAATTACTTTTCCAAGTAATCGTGCTGCTAATTCTCTTGCTGCATCCTTACAAAACTTATCTAAATCAATCTTTGTAAGCTTCTCCATCCTTTTACAAACTCTTTTAAGCTCTCTAAAATCAACACTGCCCCATCTAGCCATTAAGCTTTATCCTTAAGTAATTCTAATATTAATTCTTGATGATTAGGGTATATAGCAGATTCTCCACTTCTTACATACTCTTTATCATTTATAATAAGTTTTGAACCTGCCTTAATATTTATATTTGGAGATATAAAGAGTTTAATAGTTTGTGTAAGCTTAGCTACTTTTCCCTGTTCTGTAGAAGTAATATTCTTATATGAAAGTTTACATGGTTGATTTTCTAATACAACTACTTCTTTATTGTTAGTTCGTTTTGTAATAGGGTCTTTGACTGGTTGATATTCTACTATAGTACATTTATCTCTATACATCATTTCTATTGCTTTCCTTGGTTTGCTTACCATCTTAAACACCTAAAAGTTAATATTTTATTCTTACCATAAGTCAAAAGATAGTTTACAAAAGTGTCAAAGCGTTGTTCAGGTGTTTGTGAGCCAC
>NZ_JBJODA010000033.1:0-15414 GCF_045899875.1 Clostridioides sp. GD02377 | reverse complement strand
GTAAGCCATTTATATCCCTCCTTTCTAAACTACTCCTTCCGCTGATACTATCATTGCATTTTCTAACTTTTCTTTTAAGACATTTACTATTCCATCTACATCCGTATCGCTATTTATGTTGTTCGTATTGTTCATGTCAATTTTGATGTTTACTCCTGTAAATCGGTTGATAGTTTCTTGCTCTGCAATGTCTCTTAAGTATTTTAAATCTTCTTGACTTTTGTCCATTGTTTTTGCCATTTTTGCTGTATTTCCCGCGGTATCTTTTGCTCCTTTTGCTGCATCTCCAAGTGGAGAATTAAGCCCTGCTGAACCAAATCCATCACCAAGTCCGTATTTTTTGTCCCAAAGGTCGTCAAGTCCAAGTTTTTTCTTTGCATCTTCTGCCATTTTGCTAATATCAAATTTTTCTTTTATGTTAGTTTCTAGTTTATCACCCCATTTATAGCCTGCATCCCAAGCCTTACCATAATTGAGTCTATCAAAATGAAGTGCATTAGGGTCAATTCTTTCAACTTTTATTTTAGCTTCTCCAGCAAATTTATCTGTCCAACCTTGTAATTTATCTTGCCAACCACTCACAGCATTAGCTAAATTAGAACCAAATATAGTGTCTATAGCACTCGCTATACTTCTTAAAATACCTAAAACAGCATCAGCCATTCCAGATACTGCCCTTATAACAGAACCAATTGGGTCATCTAAAAAGTTTGCAAAGAACTCTGCAAAGTTTGCTAAACTATTATAAATTAAAGCTACAATATCTATTATTAAATTCCCTGTTGCAATAAATATATTTCCTATAAAAGAAGCTGCAACTGATATTGCACCTGCAACAACACCTATAGCAGAAATACTCGTTCCTGCGAAGTGATTAAATATAGCTATAGCTAGAAAAAATGCTACAACAATTGCTATGATACCATATAAAATCCGAGTAATTGGGCAAGCCATCATTGCTGCATTTAAACCGTCTTGAGCTATAGTAGTAGCAACTAACGCAGCTGCTCTATAAGATTCTGCGATTATATGTGCAAATTTCATCACTAAATCCTTTGCAGATAGTGCAATATCTTTAACTTTATTTGCAATACTAAGTAATAATACATTGTTATACACTAACATTGCGGCTGCAACTCCAAGTACTATAGGTGCAATAATATCCCAGTTTTGTGCAAAAATATTAGCAACATTTAATGCTTGTCTTATTATCCAACCTAGTGCTTCTGTTATCAAACTAACACTTACAATAATTATATTAGTAAAAGCTTGGAAAAATGGGCTTCCTAATATATTTACAATGCCATTAAAAATATTAAAAAATACATTACCTAAAACATATAATCCATTTATAAAATTATCTACAAAGGTTCGAAAACCTCGACTAGACATAGATTGTTCTATCTTTTTCTGTATAACACCAAATATCATTATCGCGTTGTTTTTTATTGATGTCCAAATTTGATTAAATGTATAGGGCATCTTCTCAAATTCTGCATTAGTCTGCTCTGCTGCTGCAAGTAAAGAATTTTTTACAATATCCGCTGTAAGCATTCCTTCACTTGCCATACCTCTAATTTTACCTATATCCACGTCAAGATAATCCGCAATTGATTGTATAATGTTAGGTGCTGACTCAAATACAGCGTTTAATTCTTCACCTCTTAATACACCAGAACCTAATCCTTGAGTTAGTTGCAAAAGTGCTGAATTAGTTTCTTCTGTCGTTGCTCCTGCAATCACGAATTTTTTGTTGAGTTGTTCAGCAAATGCTACTATTTCTTTTGTGCTACTAAATGCTTTGCCTGCATTCATACCCACCCTGCTTACAATTTTTGCAGTATCTAAATAAGATGCTCTCGCTCTTTCTGCTGATTGAAATATCATTTTGTTTAGTCCGCCATCAGATTGTTGTCCATCATTTATCATTCCCAATCTAGCATTAGTGCTTGTCATCTGGTCGCTTAGATTGATTAAACCACCAACACTTCTTAAAGTAACATAAGTCGCTACTAATCTTTTAGCATTTGCTACTAACTTATCTGTACTACTTGCTCCTTTTCTAACATCATCATTAAATCTTTTTTGCTGTTCATCAGCCTCTCTTATCTGTTGCTCTAATCTATCGAATCCAGCTTCTGCTCTTGCCAATTCTTCTCTAGCTCTTATTATGCTATTAGCATTTACTGCATTACTAGAAGTTCTTTGTAATTGCTCAAATGAACTCAGTACTATATTCATAGCAGTTGTCATATGCCGAAATGCAGGTGTCATTCCATCGAAAATTCTTATAGATGTTTGTATCGTAGCCATATTTTTTCACTCTCCTTTCTGTTAATTTATATAATAAAAACACTTACTAAATTAGTAAGTGTTTTTATTATGAATATATCTATTTTTTGCCTGCCCAAAATTGTTTCCCACATTTTAAGCATGTAACTCTAACTTTCTTTGCTCCTAAATTCCCAGCTACTAAACCTATACCACCAGTTAGACTAGCTCCTACTACTGCTTTCCCTATACCAAAACCTTTTTTTTGAGCTGTTAAAGATGTCGAACCACACTTAGGGCAACAAGCAACTGATTCTTGTTGAGCTTTTTCAATATTATTTTTTCTATTTTGATTGTTTATTATTTTTTCCTTTTCTGAATTACTCATAGTATCATCAATAAAATTGATTTTTAACTCTTCAAAGGAAGAATCCACTATTTTTTTTGCTTCCTTTATATTCAAACCACTTATTTCCATTACATTTTTTATTGCATTTACTTTTTCTTTTCTATATTTTCTATAAATTTCAGTCATATTTATTTCTATTCCATTAGCATCAATGATTAAATCATTTGATTTAATATTATTATCTTCAATAATCTCATTTTCTACAGCAACCCCACAACTCGAACAAAACTTGCCTATGCCTGTGATTTCTGCACCACAATTTGAGCAAAACATAATAATTCCCCCTAGTATAATGATTTTATAAGATTATTATACTATATCAGTAAATTTTTTACATTAGAGATTATCTTCTTCGACCTCTCTTTTTCTCTCTTTCAGCTTCTTTCATAGCTTCCTCTTCATCCTCTATCTTAACAAGTATTGAGGCGGCTGCTAATGCTCTCTCATTAACTTCTAAATTTAAATATTCACTTGGTTTCCACTTTAGCTTTTGAATACAATAATGAGTAATACTAGCATCAAAATCGCCACCTCTGATTAGTTTTTTGCTTCTTCTACTTTATCCTCAAAAGTTGTATCGAATCCATTTACTTCATTTACTTTTACTGTGTAATTTACATATTCTCCTGCTGTAAGCATTACTTTTAATAACTGAGCTTCTCCCATAACTCCATAAGAATTTTGTAACTCAACATCCTTTAAATCTGGAAATACTGTAGATGCCACACATAATTCTGCTATATAACTGTTATAATCAATTTCACTAGTGTATTGACCAGTATGCTTACCATTGTTACCAATTACTTTTACCCTCTTAGTACATTTTCTTCTTAATGCTTCATCCTCCTCAGAAGATAAAACTTTTAATTCCCATTTTACTGGCTTTCCTTCTTCATCTAAAAATCTATCACTTGCTATATATTTTACATTATCAACCTTTATTGCGTTTTGAGCTAAAAAAGCACTTAAATTACTCATATTATTCTACCTCCATAATTAAATATTTTGTTTCTTTTTCTATTGTTGCAATACCATCTTCATTTATTTGAATTTTTATTGTAATTGGTTTTAATGATGAACCCTCAATTGTGTCAAGTGCAAGTTTATCAGCAATATCTACTAAATATAGACCTGCTTTTCTATACATTTCTCCTACACATTCTTCTATAGGTCTTTTTTTACTATAGTCAAAAGAAATCGAATCTTTTATCTCATATTTATCTTTAATTTTAATCATCTCCTAATCTTGTAAATAAAAAATACACATCTATAAGTTATAAATGTGTATTTTACTCCATTCCTTTAAGCAATGAAAAGGATTCGACCAATTCCCAATCCTCAAAAGTGAAATCCATGTCTTCATCCAAATACTCACCATCGGCATCAAATTTAGTAATTATTCCACTATCCATATTGCAATCTTTAAGTATTACTGTTTGTCTTCCTACAGCTGATGTAGGGTCTTCATTTGTAACTTGTATGTCAAAATAAATATCCTCGCCAGTTTCTTTGTATTTATAAAGTAATTCCCTAAAAATAGAAGTATTATAATGGAAAGTTGAACTTCCGGTATTTGTAGTACTAGTTGTTTTGTTTCCTTTTGTTGTTTTCCCTAGAATTGGAACTTCACTTTTATTCTTCTCCACTTTAGCTTCTAAATTAATAGCTTGCATAAAATTGTATCTTTTACCTTCTATTGTTACAAAACATTGTGCTAAAGATGCACTTATTGTATCTTTAACATTCATAGGTGCGTTTTTAGACATCTATTATCACTCTCCTTTAACTTACCGAAACAGTCATATAAAGTTTGCTCATTGCATTAATAACTTTTACAGCATCACTCACTACAACAGTTTTCTTATCATTTCCAAGCTCTACACTAACATCGTCAGTTTTAAAATCTTCTATTGCCCTTATATTTTCTAACTCCTTGTGATGTTTAACAACGTCATTCCAAAACGAGATACGACCAGCCTTATCGTTAGGCACTTTACCAAGATACTTTGTATTAAATAAAATAGCTATATCATTAGCAATTTGGTCAAGTACTCTAACGCTTTGATTACTTGAAAAATCGTCATTTTTATCATCTGTAAAGCTAACAAAAGTATTTATATCCTCTAGCACATGAACTTCATCACCAACCTTGTGGAATATAAACTTACCTGTTTTTAGAGCTTCTTCAAGTTGTATTTGAGTATAGTTAACATCAACATCAAACTCGCCATCATACTTTTTATTAGTATTAGATTTATTTATATCGCATCCAGCTATAGCTCCAGTAGTCCAATAAATTAGACTAGACTCTACTAAATCTTTATCTTTAATCTTATTCTCAATAGATACTACACCCTCATAATCTGAATCACTTTTCTTATATAAAATAGTTTGAAACTTAGCTCCTACCTTATCTCTCATCCTTTTAGTAAACTCTACAAACAAACTTTTAATTTCTGCTGTTATAGCCAAACATCCTAAAGCATTAAATGAGTAGCTTTCTATCTTATCAAGAAAAGTTTGATACTCTGCTCCTGTAACTGCTTCATTAGTTCCACCAGTAAAAGTTAATCCTGCTGTAGCTTCTAGTGTTGCATCCTTTTTCCAAGTAATATAATCATTGTCTTCCAAATCTGTAATGACTTTACCTATTTGTGTATCAACCTTCTTATTATCCAAAAGTGTTACAACATCAAATTTAGCATTATCATCTATATTTGTTGCAACTATTATCTTTAAGTCATTACCTCTAATACCCGAAAACTTAGCTGTAGCAATAGTGCAACTAGCTTTCACACCTTTATTTAGTTTATAAAAGTATCCTAGTCTTATATTTTTGAATAAATCTCTAAGACCTTTTAACTTCTCATGAGTGTAATCATATCCAAAATACTTCGCTGAATACTTTTCAAAATCATCACTACTTACTTGAAATACTTCTTCATCAATACCCCAATCCATCTCTAAAGGCATTGCTACAATACCTCTATCACTAAGAGAACTAGTTGCCCTCTTAGCTGAGATAAAGTTTATATAAGCACCAGGTAATATTTTATTCTGCGTTACAAACGTTCCTCCACCTAAAGCCATCTAACTCACTCCTTTCATAAATTTATCTATTATTTCCTCTGCCTCTGAGAAGGAATATAACTCATTTTCTTTTAAAGTTGCATTTAATAAGTCTTTTCTATTTACATACTTCCTTGAATTAACTATCTGTTCCTTAGTAAATTTGTAACTATCTTCTTTATTTAATGTTTTACTCAAGTTTATCACCTCTCTTTAATCCACCAAATAATTCGACATCACTCATCTTATCTGTATTATTGTTTTTTATAGTAAAGTAGTTATAATCAACAAAGAAATGCAGTACATTATCTATAATTTCAAAGTTCATATTTGTTCCTCTAACTAAATCTCCATCAATTTCTATATACTCCAGTTCCTCCAGTAACATCTCAGCTATCTCATTTATTTCAAATGACTTATTATCACTTTTAGGAAAATAATGTACATCAAATGAATTTTTCTTCAACTCTCTTCCATTTGGATATGGTACTTTACTTGGATTTAGAGGACAAATAAAAAAACAAGGTTCATTAATCCCTTGCTCTACATCTTCGCTATAAATTGTATATTTTTCTCCAAATGTCCCATCTAATTTAACAGATATTCCATCTATAATATTATTAAGCATCAAACACTCCTTTCAACAAGATTAATAATTTTTTCTCTATAATCTTATCAACTTGACTTTGTAACTCCATTTCTGAAATAGTTAAGAAATGTTGCCCTTTTACCCATCCCTTACCATTCTTAGTTCTATGTCCGAAGTTTACATAACTCGCATACTCAGTTGGATTTATCACCTCTATGACATAATTATTACCTTCTTTATATACTGGAAGCGACCTAGCATAAGCTACTCCACTCCAACCTTGTCGTAAAAACCCTGTATCAACTGGTGTTCTTCTAATTACTTTTCCTAAGAGTCTTGCTGCTAATTCTCTTGCTGCATCTTTACAAAACTTATCTAAATCAATCTTTGTAAACTTCTCCATTTTTTTACAAACTCTCTCAAAATTTCTAAAATCAACACTTCCCCATCTAGCCATTACGCTTTATCCTTAAATAATTCTAAGACAACTTCTTGATGATTTGGGTATATAGCAGATTCCCCACTTCTTATATATTCTTTATCATTTATAATCAGTTTTGAACCTGCCTTAATATTTATATTTGGAGATATAAAGAGTTTAATCGTTTGTGCAAGTTTAGCCACTTCTCCTTGCTCTGTAGAAGTAATATTTTTATATGATAATTTACATGGTTGATTTTCTAATACAGTTACTTCTTTGTTGTTAGTTCGTTTTGTCACAGGGTCTTTAACTGGTTGGTACTCTACTATAGTGCATTTATCTCTATATAACATTTCTATTGCTTTCCTTGTTTTATTCATTATTTCCACCTAATTTTTCTGTATCTGTTTAATTGTGCTTTATAATCTTTGAGTAAAGATTCCTTAAATTCACTTGCTGAACTTCTGTAGGAAACAGATGTATCACCTTCTGATATAGAAGAAATAGAGCCTAGAGCAATATCTTCACTTCCTAGACTCTCATTTTTATACATATCTATAGCCATTCTTAAAACAGTACTATTTAACCCTTCGGGAATAACAGATATATTGCAATAATTTTTGATTATTTCCTCTACATCTTCTAATATAAACTCTAATATAGTATCTTTTGAATCATCTTCCCTACTAAACCCTAAAAGCTTTTTTAGTCTTTCAGCTTCCATATTAACACCTCTAATTTATTGTACCCATAAGTACTTGGTCGGCGTAAGGAAAACTAGGCAGGGCTGTTGCAACTGCTTTTATCCACTTAGCGACTGGGTCAGCAGTAGAGTATTGTTCTACAATTATATTACCAACAGAACTAATATCTATAGATGGATTCTTTCTTAATTCTAATTCTTCTGCTGTTAGCCCAAAGAAAGTATCTCCCATTTTGCCATCAGGCATAAGTATGAATTTATTTTCATCTAAAAATCTCTTTGTTGTGTATTTACCATCCCTACCTTGTACTCTGTATCTTTCATCATAGGTAAAAATAGTTGGAAGAGATTGAGAAGCTAAAAACGCATTTAATTCATTCACAGTAAGTAATTTATCACTATTAATACCGAATATAGCTTTTCTTAATTTTTCATCTCTTAATATCACATTTAAGATAGTTTTAGAAGTTAATGACCTTGTTGGAGTAAATCCAGTATCAACAACTATTTTATCAGCCATATTATACATATCTCCTAATATATCTGGTGTTCCAGTAGACCATGTTTTGGTTTCTTTATGATTTGTTGGAGTTCCATATTTTAAAGAAGCTTTAACTCCATTTTCATTTATATTCAGTTCTCCAGTTGATAAAACTTCCATTCTCATTGCTTCTACTCTAGTATTTACACTCGCAACAAGATTATCAACATCATTAAATATTTGATTTATCATTTGAGTTTCTTCTTGAGAATTTCTTGGTTGTTCAAGTACAATTATATCTTTTTCGTCTAATTTTATTTTTCTTTTTACAAGTGCAAGTTCAGCCATGCTTAAATTAGCACCTTCTCTTGATGCAATCTCTGCTTCTGTATCAAAAGCATGAACACTTGCTGATACTGGAAGATTGGATGCACCTTTTATCATCTTTATTTCAAGCCCTTCTATCTTTTGAGTTGGAAACAATAAATCTCCCATTGTTTCTTTTAGTTTTCTAGTCTTTGTATAGTTTATCAGTTCTTGAACTGACAACAATTCCTCTACTCTTGCCATATTTCATCCTCCTACATAAATTTAATATTTGGTAATTTTGTCTTTATAGTTTCTATAGCTTCTTTTACATACTCTCCTTGTAATCTTTCAGTTATTACATAACCTTCTACCATTGATGCAACTGCCTGTGGTCCATAAGTAACATCTACAGTTGCAAATACAATTCCTATAGGGTCTTCTGATAATGTGTATGTATAACTACCCGAAGAACCTGCTCTAGTTATCTTTACTACCTTTCCACTTTCACCTAATAAGCTTCCTGCTAATACATACTTTCTGCCATTTTCATCAGCCACTACATCTGTATCTAATGCTGTCTTTGTAAAATTAATATAGTGTTGAGAAGCTAGAAATTCGGGTGTGTTATTAAAATTTACCTCTTTAAAATACATACTTTATCCTCCTTTTTTATTTTATGCTCCATGCGTCAGCATATGGATTTTTAGAACCTTCCTCATTTTTTTCTTTTGCAATGTTTTCAGCCCTGCTCAATGTATTTTTATTACCATTGTCGGGATTATAATTAGTCTTAGTTTCCCCTGTCTTTATTAAGAAAGACTTTTCAGTTGACCATGTGTCGGTCTGCTCTTTTAATCCTGTAAGTGTACCATTTTCATACTTTATCTTTTCTAAATCAAGTTCTGCCTTTGCTGCTTTAGTACTGTGAACATTAAGTTTAATAAGCTCATTTTCTAGTGCCATATCAAATTCTCTTTGTTCTTTTTCTTGTAACTTAACTTTGTAATCTTCATCTTTTGCAGTTAGTTTAGTTTCATATTCTTTTTTAAGTTCTTCAATCTGCTCTTTTGTCATTCCATCCTTAAAACCTTCAATTGCTTCTTTTGATGCTTTTAATTCTTCTTTTACCTTTTCATACTCAATTTTATTAGTATAATTTTCTAATTCTTTTAATGATTCAGCTTCTACTTTCTTTGCATCTTCTTCACTAAGACCTAGTGCAATAAGTTCACTTTTTTTCATTTTATTTAATTCTCCTTTTATTTTTACATAATAAAAGCACCTACTAATTTATTATTTAGCAAGTGCTTTTATATTACTTTTTTACCTCTTTCATAAGCTTCTTTAGCTTCTTTTAGTGACATTTTATTTGGTCCTTTGTAATTAGCTTCTTTTGGTCCACTATTTTGCCAATTACAATTATCACAAATATCAAACATATCTACATCTTTACCACATACTGGACAATTCATATCTAAACCTCCTTATATTCTTTCATTTGCTCTAACCAGTAATTATAACCTTCTTTGGGTTTAAATAAGGTTGATATTTTACCATCTTCTCTTCCAATAGCAAAATCATTAGTACTCTTTCTATACTTAAATAAAAAGTTATCCTTACTTAAGAATCCTTCTACATCATTACTCAATTGTTCTGATAACAAATTCCTTGCAGTAAATAAGTATTCTTCAGCAGTTATATTTCCATATTCATTTAAGTGTTTCTCTACATGTTTTTTAAATTTCTTTTCATTTGGAAAATCTGCTTTTAACCAACTCTTATTACTTAGTATATCATCTTTTTTGTCAGTTATGGATGTCTTTTCATACCATTCTTTGTACTTCATACTAGATGGTACATAATAAGTTTTCCCATCTTCTCCTTTTGCTGCTCTGTAACCTTCTTCATCTTCAAACCAAGGAGCTGTTGTTGTCCTACAACGACAATGAAACGGTGGAGCTGTTATTCCAACTTGATAGTCTTTCATATCAAATACTTTTCCATCTAGCTCTCTACATATATTGGAAGTCCTTAAATCTAGTGTAGCGACAATCTCATACTTCTCTACAAGTAAATTATTAAAACAATCTTTTCTCGAAGCTGATGCAAAGTAAGCCGATTCAGTCATTATTAAATTTTTAGCCCTATCTTTAGATACATTAAACCTCTTCGCAAATTCATTTACTAGAATTTTTGGGTTTTCACCTTTAATAAAGCTTTGAGTCAACTTAGCATGTAATTCACTTACTAAAGCAGGTCTATGTTTACCCCAAATTCTTTCACTAAAATTTAACCCATCTGTCGCCCAAGGTTTTGAGATAATCTTATTTACTCTATTCTCATCTAAAGCCATTAAGCTCCAACCAACACCAATACCTTGTTGAATATTAAAAGTTGTATAATTATATCCATTTGTATAAATATCTCTCATTAGCTTATCAACATTATTTAATTGATTTCCATATAAAACTTCTACTTGTTGTTGTACCTGTAATTTTAAAGCTTCAAGCCTAGTAATATGAACTCTCGCACTAGCATTTTCTAACTCTTTCATCCATTTCTGATTTATAGCATTTTCTTTACCATATTTTATATATTCTTCTACACTCCATTTAAACTCTTTTAACTCTCTTTTATTTAATAGTTTCTTAGCTTCTAATAAAGTTATTCCTTCATTTTCAGCAAATCTGTTATACCATACTAATATATCTTTTTCTATACTATTCATAGCTAATTTGTATTGTTTTTCTAATTCAAGATAATATTTTATACTCTTGTTATTTTGTGCTTTTTCTAGTTGTTCAGCTCTCTTTTTCCAGTAGTCTTTATGTTTCATCTATAACACCATCATTCGGTATTAAATATTCATATTCTCTCTGGGCTTCCTCTTTTTCCTTCTTAATCTGTTTTTCTTCTTCTTCAACATTATCTACTGATGGATGATTTTTTAAATTAGTCTTTTCAGATACTATTCCAACACTCTTAGAACATATGTCAGCTAACTCTAAATCATTTTGAATCATATTCCTAGACCAAACTTGTAAAACCCTTTTAGGTGAATATCCTAGATGCCTACATATCATTCTCACTAGTTTGGCAAATCCTAGTCTAAACTCAGTTTCCATAAGTCCTGCTTTAAGCTCTAATAAAGTGTATAGAAATTTAAGTGCTACACCACTTGTATTAGCGAAATTTTCGGGTTTAGGATCAACACCTTGACCTTGTACATATATTTGCTTTTCAGTTGTTTTAAGAAGTGAGTCTCTAGCTTCTATTGGAATATTTATTGTAATTGTACTTAGACCACTCTTATCATCTGCACCAGTACTTTGTAAATCTATAGTTTTATATTCTTTAAGTCCCTTTAAAAACTCTGTTAAATCTGCTCCTCCATAATTTGTAAGTACAAAAATAACCTCTTGTATATCTTCGATATCATTCACAAAACCACTGTAAACTTTGTCATAGACATCAATAAGGTGTTTAACATTATCTAAGTCACTTATTTCTAAATCATTGTTTGGAAACTCTATAAAGGGAACTTCTCCAAAATTATGTTTATATACATTAGTCTCACTTTCTAAGTTGGTATCTAAATCCTTTTTAGTAAATTTATTAAATTCAACAAGTCCTGTTGAGGTACTATTTCCAATATTATTTTTAAATACATAACAGTTTTCATTATCCCAATATTCATATACTACAAACTCCCTGGCATCTTCATCTAACTTTTTATATTCTCTAAGCACTGCAAGAAGCTTTCTATTTAAATCTGATGAATATATTGCCTTTACTTGCTTAGGGTCTATATTAGCGTATTGGAATTCATTGTTATCATCTATCCAAGTATGCAACCACGCTTTGGAACATATACTAGCATTCTTGCCAAGCGTCTTAGCTTCTTTTGGGTATCTATCGCCTAAAACATCAGTTATTGCTGAGTTTATCTTATCATCCCCTATATCAAAAGTAGGTGGATAAGTAAACATATACGATATTTTCTGATTTACTAAAAAACCAAACCAGTTAAACGGTATTCTATTGTCAGCATTTCTTAGTGGGTTATTAGAGATATCAACCTTACCAATATTACTTGGGCTTTTATCTTTTGTAATGTCATTTTTATTTTTATAGTATCTTTCGGCTACATCAGCTTTTCTAACAAAATTACTATGACCGCTACTAGTTTGTTCAATTAATTTTTTTATTATATCCAGTTCCAATTTATCACCTTCTCCCACTTGGTGTAAGTACTTTAATTCCTGTTCCTAGAGAATCTGTATAAACAGCATATCTAAGTGCGTCTAATACATCATCCCATTTTTTAATAGGTTCTCCTGTATTTTTATCCCAAGCATACATATAAATTTCTTTTCTAAACAAATTAACATTGTCATAGACTGCAAATAAAGTATTAGTTTTAAACCTCTTAGCTACAGCTTCAATACCTGATAACCTAGCTTTATTGGCATTAAAAGCTTTTATCCCATTTCTTTTAAATGCTGCTAAATGTTCTGGTCTAGCACTATCACAATAAAACTTTATATTTCCATACTTTTCTTTTATACTCTTAGCTTTATCTATCCAGTAGTCAATTTCCTTGTGTTGAGCTGAATGTTCTTCTAATAGATATAAATTACCTTTATCATCTTCTCCAATTAAAACAATCGCTCCAAAATGTTCATAACCCCAGTCAACACCTGCAAAGTATCTTACAAAGTTAATATCATTCAATTTATATTTAGATATATAGTGAATATCTTTATTGAAATCTTGATAAACAAGTCCATCTGCTGAAACCCATAATCCATTTATGTCCCTATCATAAAAAATACCACTAGGAGTAGATTTTTTAATATTTTCTCTGTATCTTTCACTTAGAAATATATTATCATCCAGTCTATAATGGAATGATTGAATGACTTTACCATCTGTTTTATCTACAAAGTTAGTTTTTAGCCAATGTTCTGGTTGATCGGGGTTAGTATCTACAAGTATCCTAGCACCTTCACCACTACATCTTGATTTTATTTCATTAAATACTTCTTCGTTTGCAACTGTACCTTCGTTTACGTATGCTCCAAATGAAGTCATACCTCTTATTCTACCTAAATCATTTGTTTTTGAGTGCCCAAAGCAACACACTTGAACTCCAAAAAGTACAAATCTATTATGTTTGTCAAACTTAAACTCAATATCATACTTATTTGTAAGTTCATTTAGTACATTTCTTTGTAAAGCTCCTAAATCTGCACCTGCTAGAATATATTGAGGAAGCTTAATATCTAGCTCATTAGCTATTTTTCTAACCCTTCTGAGCTCAAGTAAGAATAAGTCATTATCAATTATTGTTTTACCTGTCCTTTTAGCTCCATAATTGATTAACATGAAATAGTCATTATTCAAAGCAAAATCAAGGACTTCAATCTGTTTACTATGATATAATTCATCAATCATTTTTTATCACACTTTCAAGCTTATCAAAGTATCTATCAAGTTTATCCTCTTTACTTTCTTGACTGTTTATCTTTGATTTTAATACTTCTACCCTTACTCTCTGCTCCTCTGTAGCTAAATTCCAATCCTTATGAATCATTTCATCATACTGCTTAATTAAACTCCTTAACTCACTCATTGCCCTACTCTGTGCATTAAGAAAAGATGCTTGCCTATCCCATGCAAATTGAAATTCATATTCTATCTTCTCGCCATTTTCTGTACTTTCATGTTTTTTGAGTTCCTTAATCATTTCTTCTTTATCTTTAACATACATTATCTTTTGTGCTCTTATTATTGCTGCATATTGAATTGTTATCTGTTCCCAAAGAATATCGAATTTATCTTTATTCTTTATCTCATTAATTAGGTCTTGAGTTTCTTCGGGTAAGTATTTTGAGAAGAAACCAAACTTTTCAGCGTTCTTATTACCAGGTGGACCAGTAGCATTTTTATTACCTATAGGTGCACCCCTTTTATTTTTAGGTGCACCTTTCTTTTTTTCACTAGCCCAATTGTATCTTTTTATCCATGATTTTAAAGTGTTTAAACTAATGTCATACTTTGCTGATATTTCCTTTTGTTTCATACCTTTTAGATAATCTTGTTTTACCTTTTCTTTGACATCTTGCACATCACCAC
Organism: Clostridioides sp. GD02377; assembly: GCF_045899875.1. Taxonomy (NCBI): domain Bacteria; kingdom Bacillati; phylum Bacillota; class Clostridia; order Peptostreptococcales; family Peptostreptococcaceae; genus Clostridioides; species Clostridioides sp. GD02377. Next base: position 1,024 of record NZ_JBJODA010000033.1, on the reverse strand, counting down.
CTCGTTTTTGTCGTTTTGGGAATAAATATTATTCCAATTTATTGATTACTTCTTCACTTCCAATTTTTCTATTAATCTCCTCTAAACATTTATTAAAGCATGTTATTATTTCATATTTCACATCTTCATTGGTTAAGTTACCAATAACTCTATTAGTTAAAGAAAGTTTTATATCAATTGAAGTGTCTACTCCATTCATAGTAGAGCTATTAGAGCATAGAATATCAACTTTAGGTTGGACTAAAATATTTAATTTTGGTTCAGTTTTTTCTTTATATTCAATTTCCGTCTTACATAAACAACATATCTTAGGTTTTAATTCTTTCTTAACCTCTACCTCATTATCAAATCCACAATATGGACACTTACAAAAGTATTTCTCTTTCAAATCATTTATATTATTGCTCATATTTTTAACCTCTCTATTTAATCTTTAATGTTTATTTTTCTTTTTTATCGAACTGATTTTCTAAATTGACAAACCATGCTTGATATAGCATATTCAAAATATTTAGAGTCTTGCCTTAGATAAAACATCTAGACAACTTTCAAAATGTTTATCTAATTCCTTTATGATTTCCCTAGATTCTTGTATGAACTCAACCATATAGCATACACCACTTGCAGATATCTTGAATTCAGAATCTAGGGAATTTTTTCTTTCTGATGCTACATCTTGTGTGTTTTCCTTAATCTCCATAATTCATTCTCCTTTTATCTTATTACTTCCCAATCCTCCGCAAATATATCTCCAGTGCTAGGAACCCACATTGAATGCGAACCATTACTATTTTTTATTTGTAAGTATGGATTACATTTAAACAAATCTCCTTCTTTTAAATTCCATACCTCTGCTGTTTGCTTATTGCAAGGGATTCCATCTGGATAACCCTTTTGTCTAACTACAAACATCCCTTTTCCATTCCAACCTAATCTAAACGCTTTCTCTCCATTTTTTATTAATGGTAATACTTCTTCAAATTTCATAATATTATTCTCCTTCTTAATTTATTGTATAAAAATG
>NZ_JBJODA010000032.1:0-25809 GCF_045899875.1 Clostridioides sp. GD02377 | reverse complement strand
AAAAAGAAACTGTTGGATTTAAATTTATTTGATTTGTCACAAATACCATGGGCAGAAGAGGGTTTTTATTACGATGATAAAATCAATAGACCTGGTAGAAATCCACTGCATGAGGCTGGAGCATATTATTTGCAAGAGCCTTCTGCCATGAGTGTGATACCAAAAGCAGATATTAAAGAGGGCGATAAGGTACTCGATATGTGTGCTGCTCCTGGTGGGAAATCTACATATATATTGTCTAAATTAAATGATACAGGTCTATTGGTCTCCAATGAAATTAATGCTAGTAGAATTAAGGCTTTAGGTGAAAACCTAGAGCGATTTGGAGTGAAAAATTGTATTATAACAAATACCGATTCTAAAAGCTTAAGAAAGACATTTAATGGGTATTTTGATAAGGTGGTTATAGATGCACCTTGCTCTGGTCAGGGTATGTTTAGAAAGGACGAGGTGGCCATATCAGATTGGAGTTATGCAAAGGTATTAGAATGTCAATCTATTCAAAAAGAAATTATAAGAGATGGATATAAAATGTTGAAGAAGGATGGTATTTTAATTTATTCAACATGTACTTTTTCAAGAGAAGAAAATGAACATGTTATAAATGAGTTTATAAGTGAATATCCATATGCAGAACTTATTGAAATGGAAAGATTATGGCCCCATAAAATAAAGGGAGAAGGTCATTTTGTTGCCAAGATAAAAAAATTGGAAGATGAAGAGTGTAATGTCAAAGAATTAAAAATAAAAAATTTAGATAAAGAAATAAAGGATTATAGGGAGTTTGAAAAGAAATTTTTAAAGGTTGATTTTTATAGTAATAAAAAAAATAAATTTTATTTAAGAGGAGAAAACCTGTACCTACTTCCAGAAGTATATCCAGATACGAAAAAACTAAAAGTATTGAGATACGGTTTGCATTTAGGGGTTTTAAAGAAGAATAGATTTGAGCCTTCTCATGCACTATCTCATTATTTAAAGGTTGAAGATGTAAAAAATGTCGAAAACTTTAGTGTACAGAGTGATTCAATTCTTAAATACTTAAAAGGGGATGTTGTAAATTCTAATGAAAGTAGAGGCTGGGTTTTGGTATCAGTTGAAGGCATACCTTTAGGTTGGGGAAAAGAATCTGCTGGTGTAATTAAGAATCATTATCCTAAAGGTCTTAGAAAATTATTTTAAACTAGTAGAAAAAAGAAGTATAATATTTATATTGTAAGTTTATGGTAGATTATTTTGCTGTAGATTGACTTAATATTTAACACAGAGGAGACGATTTTAGTGGGTGAAGCAGTTAAAAAAGAAATTGTAGAGTGGATAAAAGTGATTGTCATAGCTCTTGTTCTGGCATTTGCAATAACTCGTTTTATAGTGCCAACAATAGTTAAGGGAGAATCAATGTATCCTACACTGGTTGAACGTGACTACCTAATAGTTAATAGAATCGCGTACAAGGTAGGAGAGCCAAAATACAAAGATATAATAGTATTCAAAACCGACTTAACAGAAGAAAATGGAAAGAAAAAAGACTTAGTAAAAAGAGTCATCGGAGTTCCTGGTGACCATGTAAAAATACAAGACTCCAAGGTATATGTAAATGATAAATTGTTAAATGAGACTTCCTATATACATAATAATCGTACTGATGGAGATATTGATATCGTAGTTCCAGAAGGAAAATTATTTGCTATGGGGGATAATAGAGAAAAAAGTTTAGATAGTAGATACGATGAGGTTGGATTGGTCGACGAGCATACCGTTTTAGGAAAGGTTCTAGTCAGATTGTATCCATTTTCTAAGATAGGAACTATTGACTAAACATATAAAATTTGGAGCAATCGCTGATTAACTGAAATCACCAGACCATGCACAATAGTTGTCTGTATAAAAAAGACAACACCTTATTTAGTAGACTTATCTAAAAGATAATGTTAAAAATGCATTATTAATAAAGATAATATAACTATAAAGGAGAATTTGTGAATGAATGAAACTATTAAAGAAGAGATTGTAGAGTGGATAAAAATAATTATTACTGCACTTTTTTTTGCATTTATTATAACTCGTTTTATAAAACCAACACTAGTAAATGGAGAATCTATGTACCCAACACTTAAGTCACATGACTATTTGGTAGCAAATAGGATGACATATAAATTATCAGAACCAAAATGTGGAGATATAATGATATTTAAGACTGACTTATTACAAGATGATGGAAGAAAAAAAGAACTTGTAAAAAGGGTTATAGGTGTACCTGGTGACCATCTAAAGATTAGTGATTCAAAGGTTTATATAAATGGCAAGTTATTAAATGAAGTTTCATATATACATGATAATTATACTGAAGGCGATATTGATATGGTGATTCCTAAGGGAAAAGTATTTGCGATGGGAGATAATAGGGAAGTAAGCTTGGATAGTAGATATAAAGAAGTAGGATTAGTAGATGAGCAAAATATTAAAGGGAAGGTTATTTTAAGAGTATTTCCTTTTACAGATATAGGCATTTTTGAGTAGGTGATTTGTATGGCAGTTGGTGTAGCATCCTTATTGTTTAATCTTGAGGAGGCTTTAGATATTTGTGAAAAAATAGAGCAAATAACTCATTTAGAGATTGGGGTTGACAATATATATGAATGTAGTGAGTTATGTAAATATAAAGATAGAATTTCTAAGCTAGGATTATCTGTAGGGATACACTTACCTATGGAGTTAAATACTTGCGAAAATATAGAGTATATACGAGATTCATGGATAAATTTTATTGAGAAAATAGAATTTGAGCTCAAAGGGTTTGATATAAGGTATTTTAATCTTCATTTGGGCTATGTTATGACAAATAGGATTAAAAAGAATAGAAACAAGTATTTAGACAATAGTGTAGATTTTTTAGATAAGGTAAATACAAACTCGTATATATGTATAGAGAATACATATTCAAAAAGTGGGGATTTTTCAAATATTGGAAATATATCCTATGATTTTGAATATATATTTAATAGGATTAAAAATTCTAAGATTTGTTTTTGTTACGATACTGGACACTGTTTAATTGATGAGGATGATTATATAAAGAACTTGAAGGATAAAATAAAGTTGATACACTTAAGTGATAATGATGGTATCAATGATACACATGTAGGCATAGGAAAAGGAATTTTATCTGAAGAGGGAATTAAAGAGGTCTTAAAGTTAGATGCAGAATATTTAGTATTAGAAATAAACTACGAAGACATTGAAGATACTATAAGTAAATTGAATCGTATTGTAGGAGAGGGTTAAATACCTCTCTTTAACTTGTTGATATGCCTCGTTGATTAAAATTTGTATTCATCAAAAGGAAGGAGATGTTGAAGTGAAAAAAATAAACTTAAAAATAGACGGAAAAAATAAAGAATATTCGTTAGAAGAAAACTCTTTAGGAATTAGACTAGGTGATATAGCAAAAGAATTTTGTGATGAGCATAAGGGTTATATAACACTTGCAGTTGTGGACAATAAGTTAAAAGAGTTAAATTGCAGAGTGAAGAATGATTGTGAGATAAATTTTTTAGATACTACTAATGAAGATGGTGAGAGAGTTTACTTTAGAGTCATGTCATTTGTATTTGTAATGGCTTGTAGAGAAATATTTTGGGATAGTAGAGTTACAATAGAACATTCACTATCTGGTGGGCTATACTGTGAAGTTCACATAGATAGAAAACTTAAAGAAGTGGATGTTGAAAATATAAAAAACAAGATGCAAGAGATAGTAAACAATGATTATACCATAGAAAAAATTGAAGTTACAAGAGACGAAGCTATTTCCATATTTGAAAACAATGAAATGTATGAAAAGGCAGAGCTTTTAAAGTATAAAGAGTATGATAGTGCTAAAGTATATAAGTGTAGAAACTATATAGACCATTTTTATGGGTATATGCTACCATCAACTGCTTATATAAAATCATTTGATATTAAGCTTTACAATGGAGGAGTTATAATTCTAGGCCCTAGTGAAGAAGATAAGACTAAACCTATGAAATTTATACCTCAGCCTAAATTATCAAGCGTATATTATGAAGCGGAAGAATGGTCAAGACTTATGGGAATTGACAAGGTAGTATCACTTAATAAGGTAATAGAAAACAAAGAATATGGAGATATAATAAGAACATTTGAAGCGTTACATGAAAAAAAATTATCTCAAATAGCAGATATGATAAAAGAGAATAATAAGAGAGTAGTCTTAATAGCAGCTCCATCTTCGTCTGGAAAAACAAGTTTTGCTCATAGATTATCTATACACCTCAGAGTAAATAATTTAAATCCTATTTCGATTTCTTTAGATGACTATTTTATAGATAGAAAACATACTCCTTTAGACGAATATGGAAATTATGATTTTGAATCAATTTATGCTATAGATTTAGAAAAATTTAACTTAGACTTAAAGAGTCTTTTAGCAGGAGAAGAAATTGATGCTATAAGATTCAACTTCAAAGAAGGAAAGAGAGAATATACTGGTAAAAAAATAAAGATAGACTCAAACCAACCAATTATACTAGAAGGTATACATGGGCTAAATCCTATTTTAACGTCATCTATACCAGATGAAGATAAATTTAAGATATACATAAGTGCCCTTACTCAAATAAACTTGGATGACCATAATAGAATTCCTACTGCTGATTTGAGAATGATAAGAAGAATTGTTAGAGATTATAATTTTAGAGGTTATAGTGCGGATAATACTATCTTACAATGGGCATCAGTTAGAAGAGGCGAAAAGAAGAATATATTCCCATATCAAGATGAAGCAGATGCCATATTTAATTCTGCTTGTGTATATGAATTAGCAGTTTTAAAGCGATTTGCTAAGCCCTTGCTGGAAGAGATAAAAGAAGATAATCCTGCTCACATTGAAGCAACTAGATTACTAAAGTTTTTGCAGTATTTTGTAGAGCTAGATGATACTTCTGATATACCAGGGACTTCAATTCTTAGAGAATTTATTGGAGGAAGTAAAATAGTCGATTAATCTGGACTATAGTATTTGTATTTAGATTTATTAGTAATAAAATGGCAGTTGAAAAAACTGCCATTTTATTTTGCTATAATAGTTATAAGTTTTAAAATACATATTTGAAACCATGAAGACATAAAGACATAAAAATTTGAAGTTTAAAATATTGAACTATTAAACTATTAAAACGGTTAAATTGTTTGAAAAATGAATAAATTCTTGTAAAAAATAGTTTTAAAGTATAATTTTTTTTAACACTGTTTTATTATAGTATAAATCTGTGCTAAAATAGAATATATATATCATAATATAAGAGGTGCCTATGAATACGTTAGATGAGACATTATTAAAAGAAATTATAAGTTCTAATAAGAAATATACTAATTATGGACAAGTTGCTAGTTACATACCAGAATTAAAAAACGCTAGAAGAAATGATTTAGGAATTTGTATCATAGATAGTGAAAACAATCTTTACAGTGCTGGAAATTGTAGCACAAAGTTTACTATACAGAGTATTTCAAAACCAATTGTGCTTGCTATGGCACTTATGGACAATGATTGGGAAGACGTTTTTTCAAACGTTGGAATGGAGCCAAGTGGAGACCCATTTAATTCTATAATGAAACTTGAAATTAATGACACAAAAAAACCCTGTAATCCAATGATAAATGCAGGGGCTATAGTAACTACTTCTCTTATAAATGGGAGCTGTTTGGAAGAAAAAGAAGAAAGAATGCTTAGTTTCTTTAGGAAATTAGCAAAGAATGATAATATAGGAATAAACTATGATGTCTATAAGTCTGAAAAAATGACTGGAGATAGAAACAGAGCAATGGCTTACTTATTAAAAAGTGATGGGTTTATCAGAGGTAATGTAGAAGATGTTTTAGACCTTTATTTTAAACAATGCTCAATTGAAGTAGATTCTGTAGATTTAGCCAGAATTGGCATAAATCTTGCTAATTATGGAGTAGACATAGAAAATGGTGAGCATTTGATGAGTGAAATGGTTTCTAGAATTGTCAAAACATTTATGATGACTTGTGGAATGTATGATGCTTCTGGGGAATTTGCTATTAAAGTTGGGATTCCTGCAAAATCTGGAGTTGGGGGTGGTATAATGGCTTCTGTGCCAGGACGTATGGGTATTGGTGTTTATGGACCTGCACTTGACAAAAAAGGTAACAGCGTCGCAGGAGTTAAAGTTTTAGAGGAGTTGTCAAATAAACTCAAATTAAATATTTTTTAAAATTTTAAGAAAGGATTTTTTTGACAACAACATATAATTTAATATATAATTAAATTGTAAAGAAATATGAATTAAATAAATTTTTTAGGAGGGGTCAATGAAAGAGGTATTGGTATTACGAGATTTGGAGTGCATAAAGGCTATTGCGCATCCACGTAGAATAGATATTCTAAAAGCATTTGACAAATCGCCATTGTCAGCAAAACAATTATCTCAATTATTGGAAGAACCTCATGCAAAAATAAACTACCATATAAAAATGTTATACAAAGTTGGTATTTTAGAATTAGTTGAGGAAAAAATAAAGTCGGGGATTGTGGAAAAATACTATTATCCAAGTGCAAAAAATGTGGTTATAGGGAATAGGATACTTAATTTTTCTTTAGACAATGGGGAAGAAAAAGAAGAATTGTACATATCAAAATTTGAAAACATGAGTGAAGTTTTTTATAAGGCAGCAGAAGAAGATGTTTTAGAAAATGAAAATATAGTTGATTATCATGATATTTCTCTTACTCATGATGAATTAGTTGAACTCAGTGATGCTATGAAGTCAAAGATAGATGAAATTTTAAATAAAAGACAACACAACGTTGAAGGTTCTAAGTATGATATAGCAATGGTTGTAATTCCTACACTTGAGGAAGAATGTCCTAGTTAGAACCATTAATTATGGATTAATTAAAAACATAAAGTTAGAGATTGAACATCAGAATTTACTTAATAATCAAAAAATGGTTTTTGGTATGAGTAAAAAATGATTTTTAGTCTCTATTTTTTTGCATGTTTATATAAAGGATTATAAAATATATATAATTAAATTGTAATAGATATATAAATGAAATGTAGTAAAATTATAATTAAAATGTAAGACATATATAGATATATGTAAGGAGTGGCTAAATAATCTATAAGATTATAATATTTGAAATTTCTTAAAATGGGTATAATTAAATTGTAAATATTAAAATTTAAAATTAATATACATGAAATTGATTATAGTTACATTAAATTAAAGTTGTATTAAAATAAAAACTTACTTATTAGAAATTTATAATTAAAATTTAGCACAAATATAAGTACAAATAAGAATCTAAGTAAAAATAAAAGGAGATTAATATGATTAAATTAGGAACACATCTTTCAATAGCAAAAGGATTTGCTAAAGCAGCTGAGACAGCTGTATACATTGGTGCAAATACATTTCAATTTTTTAGTAGAAATCCAAGAGGAGGAAATGCTAAAGAATTTGATGAAAAAGATATAGCTAAGTTTCAAGAGATTAGAAAGGCAAATAATTTTGCACCATTACTTGCACATGCTCCATACACTATGAATTTAGGTGGTACAAAGGATGATGTATACGAATTTGCGACAAGAGTGATAGATGAAGATATAAGAAGGATGGATTCACTAGGAATTGAATACATGTGTTTTCACCCAGGTAGTCATGTAGGTGGTGGAGTAGATTTTGGTATAGAGAGAATAGTAAAAGGATTGAATAATGCTATTAAGGGTGATGAAAATATAACTATACTTCTTGAAACTATGTCAGGAAAAGGAACTGAAATAGGATTTAAGTTTGAGCAATTAAAAAGTATAATAGATGAAATTGAACACAAAGAAAGAATAGGTGTGTGTCTTGATACATGTCATATTTTTTCAGCTGGATATGATATAGTAAACGATTTAGATGGAGTCTTAGAAGAATTTGATAAGATTATAGGGATAGATAAGTTAAAAACTGTTCATCTAAATGATAGTATGATGCCATTTGGAGATAAAAAGGACAGACATGCTCCTATAGGAGAAGGAAAGATAGGATTAAAAGCATTGATTGATTTTATGGAACATCCTAGCCTGAAAGACCTACCATTTTTCTTAGAGACTCCTTTTGATGATGAAGGTCATAAGAGAGAACTTAAAATGATAAAAGAGATACTATCTAGTAAATAAAATTTTATTTACTATGTATAATTTTAATAGAATGTAAATATATTGCAAAGATTCTCATAATTTGTTGTATAATTAAAGGTGACACATTTATATTATATAAAAATTAATTAAAAGTTAGGTGGGGAAAGATATGAGAAATTTAGGCAATACCAATATGAAAATAAAGAGAGTTGGTTTTGGGGGAATTCCAATACAAAGAATTACTCAAGAGGACACTAACTTAGTCATAAATGAGTTAGAAAAACAAGGGATAAACTTTATTGACAGTGCAAGAGGATATACAATAAGTGAGGAAGCAATTGGAATTGCTATTGAAGGAAAGAGAGATAAATTTTTCTTAGCTACTAAAAGTATGTCTAGAGATTATGACTCAATGAAGAGAGATGTTGAGATAAGTTTAAATAATTTCAAAACTGATTTTATAGATTTATATCAATTCCATAATGTTAAGGAAGAGGAGTATGACAATCTTTTTAAAGATAAGATGGCTTATAATGCTCTTTTAGAGGCAAAAGAACAAGGTAAGATAAAGCACATCGGGATAACTAGCCATAATTTAAGTACTATAGAAAAAGCTATAGAAGGTGGAAAATTTGATACTATACAGTTTCCTTACAATATAGTTGAAGGACAAGCAGATGAGGTATTTAAAAAGGCTCATGAAAAAGGAATTGGAATAATAGTAATGAAGCCTTTAGCTGGAGGGGCTTTAGATAATGCTACATTAGCTATTAAGTACATATTATCTAAAGACTATATAGATGTAGTTATACCAGGGATGGAAAGTGTTGAACAGGTTAGACAGAATGTTGCTGTACTTGAAAATCTTGTGCTAGATGAAAAAGATAATAAAGAAATTGAGGAAATAAGAAATTCTTTAGGTAAAAAATTCTGTAGAAGATGTGAATACTGCATGCCTTGTGCTGTTGGAATAAATATACCATTGAGCTTTTTATGTGAAGGATATTATACTAGATATGGACTTGAAGAGTGGGCTAAAGAAAAGTATGAGGTTATGGATGTTAAACCTACTGAGTGTATTGACTGTGGTCTTTGTGAGAGTCGATGTCCATATGAACTTCCAATAAGAGAAATGTTAAAGACTGTTGTCGAAAAATTAGGATAGATTTTATTTGTTGAAATCGGTGTAGTAAGTTTACTCCGATTTCTTTTTATATGGATATGCTTTATTTATGTGAATATGTTTTATTTATATGGATACATCTTTATATACAAATGTTAAATTTATATGAATGCAGTAATTTTATAAGTACTAAATTTACATAGCTACAAGTATCATATAAATTTAAAATTTGTGTGAGTATAGCTATAGCACAAATATTATTGTTATAGTTTCCAAATGGTATAGCATTACTATAGTATCAATTAGTATATAAAATATTTATTTCTCAAAGATATTATAAGATATATCATATTTAGATACTGGATAAAGTTCAATTTCAACCCTAGGGTTATCTTTATCAATAAAGTCGAATAAAAGTACTGGCTTAAGTTGTTTATCATTTTTTATTATTCCGCTTTTTTCAATACCATCACAAATACTCTTTGGATAATTATGTAAGTCTCCCATTCTCTTGTTTGGGAAGTATAACTTTAAAACAGTTATTAGATTTTCTTCAACAGTTTCTCCTTGATACTGTTGGTTTATAAAACCTGCAATCATGTTTTCATATGCTAAATACTTAGAATACTTTCCCTTTGAAGGCATCCATGCTTGACCATTTATATTATGAAGTTTAAAATTAGATTTACTAATGGGTCTACCTGGAATTGTTATTTTAATCAAATTGTTCACCATCCTTATACAGTATTTATTATAATCTGTGGATGATTTAAAAGCAAATTCTTATTTTTAATGTTTTTGTAAGTGATAAATTTAGATATGATAAAATTTATATTGCCTATTATGAATGGTAAATTTAAAAATGTAAAATACACTATATAATTGCAAGTTAAAGTTATATTTAATTTTGTGACTATAATTTATAAGTATGATATGTATTACATTGTTGAAAATATAAAAATTATAATTATATTAAAATGGAAAATAGATGATAATTTAATTACATGGTGAAGTTTGAGTTATATAAGTATTGGAGTAAAGTAGAGAAATCATATTAGTAAGATGATTACTAAAAAAATAGTAAAAAAGTTTAAACTAAGTTGTTATTGTAGAATAATAAGAAATAGAGTATATAAAATAAGTTATATTAAAGTATAAATGGATATTATTATAAAGAGATGATGCTTATATTATAATTTAGCTCATTTTATAATATAGTAATAATAATTGTAGTTTTATAACCTAAATTAAACAGGTTAAATAGATTAAAAAGGAATAATTTTATGAATAATAAGGAATTAAAAGAATTTTGTAGTCTTATAGGATTAAAGTGTATAGGAATAGCTGGTATAGACAAGTATGACAATCTAAAAAAGATACTTGAAGACAGACAGGAAAAAGATTATTTGACTGGGATGGAAGAACCAATAATTGATAACAGGATTAATCCAAGAAATATAATGGAGGATGCTAATTCTATAATAGTATGTGCATTTCCATATCATATAAATAGACAAGAAAAAATTGAAAATTCAAATTTATCAAAATATTGTTATGGAAAGGATTATCATATTGTAGTAAAGGACTTTTTACAACAAATTTGTGATTATATATCCAAAACAGTAGAAGATTTTAAATACAAGATATTTGCTGATAATGGGCCATTAGTTGACAGATATTTAGCTTATTTATCAGGTATAGGATATTTTGGAATAAACAATAACATCATAACTGATGAGTATGGTTCTTATATATTTATAGGATATATAGTAAATAATTATAAATTTGAGGAAGATAAACCACTAGAAAAAAGCTGTTTTAAATGTGGTAAGTGTGTAAAATATTGTCCGGGAAATGCTATATTAGGAAATTATGATATGAATCCCAAGAAATGTTTATCATATATAACTCAAAAAAAAGGAGATTTGTCAGAGGGAGAAAAATCTGTTTTAAAGAGTAGTAAAAAGGTTTTTGGGTGTGATATTTGTCAAGAAGTATGTCCACATAATGTTGGAATACCAACAACTCATATTTTGGAATTTAAAGAAAATATAATAGATTATTTGGATTATGATGAGATACAAAATATTTCAAATAAAGAATTTAAAAGGAGATATGGAGATAGAGCATTTAGTTGGAGGGGCAGAAATATAATAAAGAGAAATATGGAAATAATTTTAGATAAGTATAATGACTAATAATAAGAGTCTATTTCATATACTTTAATGTGAACTTACTTTAACACTTATTGTATCAAAGTCATATTATATCATTAACGTTAAATATGGGGAGGTGGGGGAATATTGAAATATAATAATACATCTGAAATAAATCCACTAGATTGTATACTAGGTCAAGAAAGAGCTGTAGAAGCTATGGAATTAGGTCTAAGAATAAGTAATCCAGCCTATAACATATACTTAGCTGGTGAATCTGGAACAGGAAAAAGTACTTATGCCTTAAAGGTTTTGAATGAATATGCATCCAAAAAAAATACACATAAAGATTGGTGCTATATATATAATTTTGAAAACCCTAGAGAGCCTATTATAGTTGAGTTAGAAAAAGGGTTTGGAAGAGAACTTAAGAAAGACATGGAGAAGTTAATTGAGAGTCTTTTAGAAGATTTTAAAAATGCGTTTGAAAGTGAAAGCTTTGAAATAGAAAAAAATAAACTTTTGGACGAATATGAAATAGAAAAAGATATGTTACTAAAGCAAATTAAGAAGTACGGAGAAGAAAAAGGGTTTAAATTAAAACAGAGTAAAATGGGAATAGTCTTTATACCTTTGAAAGAAGAGGAAGATGAAAGTGACATATCTGATGAGGAGTTCTATAAGGCAAAAAGAGAACTGGAAAACATGGCTATACAGGTCGTATATAAAATTAAAGATTTAGAAGAAATAGCTGAAAAAGCTGTGTTAGAGCTTGAAGAAGAGATAGCTAAACTTGTAGTAGAACCTCACATCAAGACATTGTGCGAAAAATATGAAAATTATGATAAAATCCAAGCTTATTTGGAAAAAGTAAAAAAAGATATAATAGAATATATGTACTTATTCTATTTAGATGAAGATGAATTAAAAGATAAATATGATAAAGAACATTTTATTAAATATAAAATCAACCTATTTGTAGACAATGGAGGTTCAAAAAACAAAGAATCAGCACCTGTTATAGTAGAGATAAATCCAAGTCCTGCAAATTTATTTGGAAAGGCAGAATACGATTATGCAAATGGCAATATAAAGACTGATTTTACAAAACTATTATCAGGAGCATTTCATAGGGCTAATGGTGGTTACTTAGTGATTTATGCAGACCAGTTATTAAAATATACGATGTCTTGGGAAATCCTTAAAAAGACTTTGCAAACAAAAAAAGTAATATTGGAAACCCAGACAGCAATTAAGCCAGAAAATATGCCATTAAATGTAAAATTAATATTGATTGGAAGCCACTATATATATGATATTCTATACAGATATGATGAAGATTTTGAAAAATATTTTAAAATATTCGTGGATTTTGATAGTGAAATGGATAAGAATGAAAATAATGAAGAGGGAATTGCTAGATTTATAGCATCTCAATGTGATAAGAATAATTTAAGACATTTTACTAAGGAAGCTGTTGGTGAAGTTGTCAAATTTAGCACTAGACTGTCTGGTGATTTAGGAAAATTATCAACTAAATTTAATAAAATAATGGAAGTTGTAATAGAAGGAAGTGCATATGCAGAATTTAGAAATTCAAGATATACAGAGCAGTGTGATGTTAAGAAAGCAATAAGTGAAAAGAGAAAAAGAATTAATAGAGTAGAGACACATATGGATGAATCAATTGAAAATGGATTTACTTTAATAGAGACAGAGGGAAAACAGGTTGGAGTTATAAATGGTCTATCTGTATTAAGTACAGGAGAGTACTCTTTTGGTAGAGCTTCAAGGATTACAGCAACCACTAGTCCAGGAAGTAAAGGCATAGTAAATATAGAAAGAGAAGTAAATATGAGTGGCTCTATACATAACAAAGGAGTGCTTATATTAGGCGGTTATCTTTCTGAGAACTTTGCACAGGATTTAATAATGTCACTAAATGCATATATCTGTTTTGAACAAAATTATGGTGGAATAGATGGAGATAGTGCTTCTTCGGCAGAATTATATGTACTATTATCATCTCTTAGTGGAGTGCCAATTAAGCAGAATATTGCTGTTACAGGCTCTATAAATCAAAAGGGAGATATACAAGTAGTTGGTGGAATAAGTGAAAAAATAGAAGGATTTTATTCTATATGTAAAACTAAAGGATTAAATGGTGAGCAAGGAGTTATAATTCCTAAGAAGAATCAGAGAAACCTTGTTTTATCAGATGAAGTTAATGATGCTATATTAGATGGAAAATTTAAGATATATACAGTTGAAAGAGTAGAAGAGGCTATAGAGATACTGACAGATGTTAAATTTGAAGAAATAAAGAAATTAGTAAAAGAAAAATTGATATCCTTTAGTAAGATACAAACTGTGTCAAAAGAATAAGTTTATTATAGAATTTAATGGGTATTTATGTATAATAAAAAGCAAGAACTTTAATAGGTTTTTGCTTTTTTTGTGAAATATGTGTAGATTGAATTTTTATTTTGTATATTTTATATATTGATGTTTATTTTTTGTTGAGATGATTAAACTATTTATAAATAGAGTCTTATAAATTAGTATTTTAAAGGGGGATAATTATGAAAAATGTAAATCTAAAAGAGATAAATGAAAAAGACATAAAAGAAAATGAAGACATAAAAGCGAACCAAGAGATAAATGAAAAAAATCTAAAAGGGAAAGAAGATATAGATAAAAAAGATATAAATAAAGTTGAACCTAAAAAAGAAATGAATAAAGCAATTAGTAAAAAAGATAAGATAATTGATGAGAAAGATATATCAAATTTTAGTGATATTGAAGAAGATAAAAAAACTGAAACAAGCAAAAAATCAAAGAGTACTAATTCCAATAAGAAAACACAAAAATCATATAAAGAAACTAAAAGTAAATCTAAAAATAAGAATAAGTCAGTAAATGATAAAGATGTAAACAAGATTTTAGATGAATTAGAAAAACTATACCCAGATGCTACATGTGAGTTAAATTATGGGACAGCCTTTGAACTTTTGATAGCTACTATTCTATCAGCTCAATGTACTGATGTAAGGGTAAATAAAGTTACATCAGAATTATTTAAAAAGTACAATACAGCAAGAGACTTTGCCAACTTGAGTATTGAAGAAATTAGTAAAGAGATAAAAAGTTGTGGCCTTTATAAAAGTAAATCTCAAAAAATAAAAGATACATCTGAACAACTATGTGAATTATATGATGGTGAGGTACCAGATAGTTTAGAAAAACTTGTGAAATTACCTGGCGTTGGAAGAAAAACAGCAGGAGTTGTACTTAGTAACGCCTTTAATCAACCAGCAATAGCAGTAGATACCCATGTATTTAGAGTTACCAATAGAATTGGGATAGTGGATGAGCCAAATCCTCAAAAAACAGAATTTGCACTTATGGAAGCTATACCAAAAGAAAGATGGTCACACTCACATCATGTATTAATTTTTCATGGAAGAAGAATGTGTAAAGCTAGAAATCCAGAATGTGGAGATTGCCCAATAAAAGAAGATTGTAATTATTATAAAGAAATTAATGAAATGAAATAACTTTTATCAAAGTAAGTTGTACAAGAGGGATTTTCTGATATAATAATACTTATGAAAATGTTAGATAGAAAACTATTATATATAACTAAGTAAAAATTGTTATTAACATTATTATATATAATAGTATAATATTATTGTTATTCTGTTTATAAAATAAAGTTTAATAAATTAAGAGCAATACTTAGGGAGGATAAAAATGTCATTAAATATAGTATTAGTAGAACCAGAAATACCTCAAAATACAGGAAATATAATAAGAACTTGTGCAGCAACAGGTTCAACTTTACATTTAGTAAAGCCATTAGGTTTTTCATTAGATGATAAACACCTAAAAAGATGTGGGCTTGACTATTGGGATATAGCTGATATACAATATTACGATAGCTTTGAAGAATTACAAGAAAAGTATCCAAACAGCAAATACTTTTTTTCTACAACAAAGGCTAAACAGTCACACTCAGATGTGAAATATGAAGAAAATTGTTTTATAGTATTTGGCAAAGAAACAAAGGGATTACCAGAACCTTTGTTGAAAGCAAATATGGATACTTGTATTAGAGTACCTATGTTGGATGTTGAAAAAGCTAGGTCACTAAATTTATCAAATTCAGTTGCTATAGTAGTGTACGAAGCTTTAAGACAAATAGGATACCCTAATATGAGGTAGTTTACCAAGCCTAAATGAGAAAGGAGCATACTTAATGAAAAATCTAAAGATAATCTGTGACAGTTTATCGGACGTGCCAAAAGATTTGTTAGATAAATATGATATAGATATTGTCTCGTTAACAGTTATATTAGAGGAAAAAGAGTATAAGGATAGAATCGATATATCTGGAGATGAATTTTATAAAAAGCTTAGAGAAGAAAATGCATATCCAAAAACTTCTCAAGCTACTTATGCCCAATTTAAGGAAGTGTTTGAGAAGTATACTAGTGAAGATAGAGAGATACTTTATATAGCAGGTTCTGCCACAGCCACAGGGACGTATCAAAGTGCTGTAATGGCAAAAAATGATGTAGAAGGTAAAATATATACATACGACTCTAACTTGCTTTGTATGGGAACTGGTTTACTTGTAATAAAAGCAGGAGAACTTGCAAGTGAAGGAAAGTCTATTGATGAAATATTGCCTGTTTTAGATGATTTAAAAGAGAAAGCTTTTGTTATATTTTCGGTGGATACACTAGAATATTTACAAAAGGGAGGAAGAATATCATCTACTAAAGCAGCAATAGGAAGCATATTAAATATAAAACCTATCCTAGAGATAAAAGATGGACTAGTTTCACAAATATCTCAAGTAAGAGGAAAGAAGAATGTAATTTCTAAGATGATGGACTTGATAAAATCAAATTGTGGGGATGATTTATCAGACCAAATTGTGTATATAGGATATAGTGATGATTTTAAGGAAAAAGAACAATTATCTAGGGTTATGGAAGATGAATTAAGACCTAAGGAAATTAGATTTTTCCAAATTGGTGTGTGTATAGGTGCACATGCTGGACCTGGTGTCACTGGTATCATATGTCTAAAAAAATAAATAATATTTTTTAAATTATTAGTTGTTTTTTTATTAGATTAAGATAAAATATTAAATATTGATATGCTAAATTGGATTTATTTTAGATAAAATTAAGTGTTGATATATTAGATTTAGTTTTTAGGGAAGTGTGTAAATAGATAAAATTCTATTGCACACTTTTTTATAGTAAGATTTATTGTAAAGAGTTCAAAACAAGAGTGTAAATTATATATAAAAAATTTATAAACAGTATATAAAAATGTCATGAAAGTATAAGGAGTGAAATTTGATGCATTTAAAAAAAGTGTTGATATTGATATTAACCGTAGCAATGACAGCTGGAATGTTGGTTGGGTGTAGCAATAATCCTGACAACAATTCTAATTCTAACAAAGA
Organism: Clostridioides sp. GD02377; assembly: GCF_045899875.1. Lineage (NCBI taxonomy): Bacteria > Bacillati > Bacillota > Clostridia > Peptostreptococcales > Peptostreptococcaceae > Clostridioides > Clostridioides sp. GD02377. Next base: position 8,868 of record NZ_JBJODA010000032.1, on the reverse strand, counting down.
TAATAAAAGTAATATAACTGACAAAAATAATTCAAAAAAATCTATATCTATGATACTAGATATTGAAGGAACAAACAATGAAGTTATGAATAATGCTGCTTTATTGGCATTAGACAATGCTAAAAAGAAACTTAATATAGATACAAATAAGGTGGAATCAGATGATTCGTCGACTTTTTCTAATAGTATAGATATTTTATGCAATGACAATCAAGATTTAATTATAGCTGTAGGAGCTAGGTTTGCAAAACCACTGGAGAAGGTAGCTAAGAAATATCCAAAGCAACAATTTGCAATTGTAGATTATGAATATGACAAGCAACCTTCTAATATAACTTCAATTTCTTATGAAGATAATAAATCTGGATATCTAGCTGGATTAATCGCTGGAAAGATGACTGAAAGTGATAAGGTCGGTTTTATTGGTGGATTAAAGGGCTCTAGTAGAGATAAATTTGAAGCAGGTTTTAAAGAAGGTATTAAATTTTCTAATAGTAGTATAAAGGATGTTTCGATTGAGTATGTGGATGTCTTTAAGGATAGTAAATCGGCTGAATCTATAGCTAAAAAAATGATGGATAATGGTGTAGATGTTATTTTCTCTACTACTGAAGATGATTCAGAGACTGTAATAAATGCAGTTAGAGCGAAAAATAAGAAAGTTATAGCTACTAATAAAGACCAACATGATTTGGCTCCAGAAAATGTTATAAGCTCTATTGTAAAAGATTTTGAAAAGCCTACTTATAATATGATACAAAGTTTTGTAAATGGAAATTATAAAGGTGGAGAAGTTATAGAAAATACAGTTCAGTCTGGAAGTACTGGACTTGCTCCAAATAGCTCTCAAAATGTTCCTCCAGATGTGTTAGAATATGTTAATAAGAACAATAAATAATCTATAGAGACTTCATGTTCTATATCAGGGAGTGAATTTTGTGAAAATAAAAAGACTATTGATGCTCTGCTTTGTTGTGGTGTTTACAATTTTTATATTAGCTATATGTGATTTTGATTTTGGACTTGATAAAGTAAACAAAGATAATTCTAATATAAATAGTGCTAAATCCAAACAGAGTGAGTCTAAAAGTGTATCAACATCGTCAAATAAAGATAAAGTAAATAAAGATAAATTAGATAACAAAAGTAATAATGAGGAATATGAAATAAAAGATGATGATTCTTATGTGAGAAAAACTGTTGGAGTATTATTAGACACTGAAAACTTAAATAACGAATCGTATAATAACAATGTACTATCAGCTCTAAAAAGAGCTGATAAAGATTTTGATATTAGAATAAAACTTGAGAAACCAAAGACTTCTAAGAATTTTAAAGAAAGTCTAGAAAAACTACATAAATCTGAACCAGATTTGATAATAGCAGTTGGAGCTAGGTTTGCAGAGTTAATTAAAGAAGATGCTACCAAATATCCAAAACAACAATTTGCAATAGTTGATTATGCTTATAAAGTCCAACCTGCTAATGTAGTTTCAGTATCATTTCAAGATAATTCTACTGGATATTTGGCAGGTCTTATTGCAGGTAAAATGACTGATACTGGTAAAGTAGGTTTTATAGGAGGTGTTGAGGGTTCTAGTAGGGATAAGTATGAATCTGGATTTAGGAAAGGTCTAAAAACTTCAAATAAAAATGCTGAGTTATTAGTTAAATACTCAAATGTATTTGAAAATCCTGAGTCAGCTAGAACTATTGCAAAAGAAATGAGAGATTCTGATAGAGATGTTGTATTCTCAGTTACAGAAGATGATAGTAAAAGAGCTATTCAGGTAGCAAGAGAAAATGGTGGCCAAGTTATAGCTATTAATAAAGACCAATATGATATGGCACCAAACAATGTAATAAGTTCAATTGTAAAAGATGTGGAACAACCAGTCTATGAATTAATAAAGAATGTTATAAAAGATGGTTTTCATGGAAGTAAGGTAATGGAATTTAAAATAAAAGATGGAGAAATAGGATTAACTCCAAATAGTAGTAGAAATATACCACCAGATGTTTTAGAGTACATAAAAAAAGAGTATAACAAAGTGAAAGATACATATTAATAACTGTTTTAAAAGTTTATAAAAATGCACTTTATAGGTGTGAGTTAATTATAGAAAAGTCTAATAATAGGTGTGTTAGCAGAAAAATTCTGCTACACACTTTATTTATTTCAAGTAAAAAATTTATCAAAAAAAAGAAAAAGGAGTAAAAAATGGAATTTACAAGAGAGCCATTTATACTAGATGACGATTTGTGTCTAGCTTTGGTGGACAAAAGAATTAGTTATCTAATGGAAAATGAATTAAAATTAAGAAATATAGAGATAATAAAAACAATAGAATGTAAAGAATTATATGAAAGCATAAAATATCACCCAGATATATGTATTTGTAATTTAGGAAAAGGAGATATAATTGTTGCGCCGAATGTATATAATCAATACAAAGAGTTATTAAGTAGATATAAATTTAATATAATTAAGGGAGAAGCTAATTTATTAAATAGATACCCTTATGATATACCTTACAATATTGCTATAGTTGGTGACTATGCTATCCATAACTTTAAGTACACTGATAAAGTAATATTAGATTATATTGAAAATAATAAACTTAAAAAGATAAATATAGAGCAGGGCTATTCTAAATGCTCAATCTGTATAGTAGATAGAACATCTATAATAACATCAGATAAAGGTATTTGGAAAAGCATGAAGAATACAGAAATAGAGTGTTTATTAATAGAAAAAGGTCATATAAATTTATTTGAGATGAATTATGGATTTATAGGTGGATGTACAGGGTTAATTTCTAAGGATAAACTAGCTTTTTGTGGAGATGTTAAAAAACATCCTGACTATGAACGTATAAAAAGTTTTGTAGAAAGTAAAAACAAGGAGATAGTTACACTTAGCTGTGAGAATTTACTAGATATAGGTTCTATAGTTCCTCTCATGACAAGAAAGGAGCGATAACTTTGGTTGAGAAGGATAATATTTCTTCTATGAAATTTTTGAGGAATAATAATGTAAACGATAGATTAATATATACGAATGACATTGTAGAAGTAGTGATAGATTCTGCAAAGCAAGAAGTATTAAATAAAAAAATACTTAATGGTACTAAAACTGAACAAAGAGCTCTAAATATTGATGAGATATCAACAGAAATAACTAGTATGATAATAAGTATAATGAAAGAGAAACTTTTAAAAGAATACATTCTAAAATGCTATGGGCGTACATATCCTGAAGATAAAAATAATATATACATATATTCACTGAACATATTTGCTAAAAAAGAGATTTTTATGAGAGAAACAGTATTTACAAGGGTGAGAAACTATATAGAGGAAAATGATTTTATAAACGTAGAAGGTTTTATTAGATTTAGAATGCGAGAATTTATGAAATATATTTCTGCTATAGGTGATATTGCAGTTGAGGAGTATTTAATAAAGAAAGACCAAGATGAATTTATAAGAGTCTTAAAATACTTTATAGATACTCAAGAAGAAAAGATTGATTTGCTAAAAGTTCATATAATGGAAGATAATACATTTATTTTATACGATAAAAATGGAAACAAAATAGACAGTATAGATGATGAAGAAATCATAAATATGGTAATAAGAGAGAATTTAAACTATGAGGACTTTTTAATAAGTACCTTATTAACTTTATGTCCTAGAAAAATAGAAATATTAGATTTATTAAATAATAATTGCTCAAAAGAAATTATAGATACTGTAGAGGCAATTTTTGAAAATAAAGTTAGTATAATTATGGAGAATTAGGAACTAAAGATATAAAACTAAAAAAATTCTTTTTAAATCGACACAAAAGACTTATAATTGTATATAAAGCTATAATATAGCTAGGGCTATTAACTATAAAAAATATCTACTGATTAAGTGTAATATAGCTGACAAATATACAATTGATAAGGAGAAATTTTATAATGGATAATTTAATTAGGATACTGATATTAGCTGTTATTGGTGGATTTATAGGTTACGTTACAAATGTAGTTGCTATAAGACTAATATTTAGACCAATAGAGCCTATTAAAATACCTATTTTAAATATAGAAATAGTAGGGCTTATACCAAAGAGAAGAGCAGAAATAGCAGCCAATGTAGGAGAAATAATTCAAGAAGAATTTCTTTCTATGGACGAAATACTTGCAAATATCATTACTGACGAAGATAAGGAAGAAGTTGTAAGATACATAAAAGCAAGGGTAAAAATTATAATACATGAGAAAGTCTCATTTATACCAAGTGGCATAAAAAACATGATACAAGACTATTTAGGAGAGATAATTGAGTCTGAAGTTAAACAGAGTATAGATGAATTGAGTAAAAATATAATAAATAAAGCAAATGAACGTATAGATATACAAAAAATGGTCGAAGATAAGATTAATGAACTAGATTTATATGAATTAGAAGAGATAATAATAAAAATAGCTAAAAAAGAATTAAAGCATATAGAGTTTTTAGGTCTTGTTTTAGGTTTTTTAATAGGTATAGTTCAAGGTTTGGTTACTATATTTATTTAAATATACAATAATTAGCTGTTGTATTTAAGTATACAAAAACTAAAAATTAACTTCAATAATAATTAATTTTAGTATTTATCTAGTCATATATATCATGCATGTAGATATATTTTAAAAATTTAAAATTGGTGAAAATATTATAATATAACTATAAATCAAAAGATTAAAGTAATATAAAAATATTAGAATATTGATTTAGAGTTGATTAAGATGAAAAATAATGGGTAATTATTATATTACATTAATGTTGATTGATGTATAAGTATCTGTTATAATGAAAATATATTAAAAATCATAGTGTTGAAGAGGAAGAGTAGAGTAGAAACCATTCTCAGAGAATTTGGGTCTATGGCTGAGAGCCCATGTAACAGGTCTATTTGAAAACTACCTTGGAGCTGAGTTTATTAGCAGTATTTGTATTTATACTATATGTGAAAGTGCTCGGGTGACGACCTTATAGTCATCAAGAGGGTTGTATATACTTGTATACACCAACTTGGGTGGAACCGCGAATTAATATCGTCCCAAACATATTTGGGGCGATTTTTTATTACAAAAAATCTAAAAATTATTTCAATAAGGAGGAAAAAACAATGATTAAAGTTGCTTTAAAAGATGGCTCAATAAAAGAATTTGAAAGTGCTATTTCTGTTATGGATGTAGCAAAATCCATTAGCGAAGGATTAGCTAGAAATGTGGTAGCAGCATCTGTGAACGGAGAGGTTGTAGGTATGGACCACATTATAGATTCTGATTGTGACTTAAATTTATTTAAGTTTGAAGATAAAGAAGGTAAGGAAGTTTTTAGACATACATCAGCACATATATTAGCTCAAGCTATAAAGAGACTTTACCCAGAAGCAAAACTTGCTATAGGGCCAAGTATAGAAAATGGATTCTACTATGATATAGATTTAGACCATAGATTAGTTCCAGAAGACTTAGAAAAAATAGAAGCTGAAATGAAAAAAATAGCTAAAGAAGATTTAAAAATAGAAAGATTTGAACTTCCTAGAAATGAAGCTCTAGAGCTTATGAAAGAACAAGGAGAAGACTATAAGGTAGAACTTATATCTGATTTACCTGAAAGTGAAATAATATCTTTCTACAAGCAAGGTGATTTTACTGATTTATGTAGAGGACCACATTTACCATCTACTAAAAAAGTTAAAGCTGTTAAATTACAAAGTGTTGCAGGTGCATACTGGCGTGGCGATGAAAAAAATAAGATGCTTCAAAGAATCTATGGAACTTCTTTTGAGAAAAACAAAGATTTAGAAGAGTACTTACATTTATTAGAAGAAGCTAAAAAGAGAGACCATAGAAAACTAGGTAAAGAATTAGGATTATTTATGATACCTGAAGAAGGTCCTGGATTCCCTATGTTCTTACCAAAAGGTATGGAACTTAAAAATGAACTATTAAAATTCTGGAGAGAAATACACAGAAAAGCTGGATATATTGAAATAGAATCTCCTATTATATTAAATAGAAAATTATGGGAGACTTCAGGTCACTGGTATCATTACAAAGAAAATATGTATACAGTTAAAATAGATGATGAAGATTATGCTATAAAACCTATGAACTGTCCTGGGGGATTAATTTACTATAATTCTCAATTACACTCATATAGAGATTTCCCAATGAGAGTTGCAGAGCTTGGTAGAGTTCATAGACATGAGTTATCTGGTGCATTACAAGGATTAATGAGAGTTAGAGCATTTACTCAAGACGATTCACATATATTCATGTTGCCAGAGCAAATAAAGGATGAAATAAAAGGAGTAGCTAACCTAATAGATGGTATCTACAAAACTTTTGGATTTGAATATAACTTAGAGTTATCTACAAGACCAGAAGATTCTATGGGAAGCGAAGAAGAGTGGGAAGCAGCAGAAAATGGATTAAGAGAAGCTTTAGAAGAATTAGGTCTACCATATACTATAAATGAAGGTGATGGTGCATTCTATGGTCCTAAGATAGACTTCCATCTAAAAGACTGTTTAGGAAGAACTTGGCAATGTGGTACTATCCAATTAGATATGCAACTTCCAAGACAATTTGATAACACTTATATCGGACAAGATGGTGAAAAACATAGACCAGTTATGATTCATAGAGTTGCTTTTGGTAGTATAGAAAGATTTATAGGTATATTAATAGAGCATTATGCTGGTAAATTCCCAGTTTGGTTATCTCCAACTCAAGTTAAGATACTTCCTATATCTGATAAATTTATGGATTATGCAAATGAAGTTAAGAAAGAGTTATTTGATAAGGGTATAAGAGTTGAATTAGATGACAGAGCTGAAAAAATCGGATTTAAGATAAGAGAAGCTCAGCTTGAAAAAGTTCCATACATGTTAATAGTAGGTGAAAAAGAAGTTGAGGAGAATAATGTTTCTGTTAGATCAAGAGATAAAGGTGAAATAGGTAGCATTAAATTAGATGAATTTATAGCTAGTATTTCAAAAGAAATTGAATCAAGAGAAAGTATTATTCAAAACTAATATTTAAGATATTAATAGATAATATAAGTTTAATCGATATATCGATATGTAGAAATTAAACTTATGAAAAGATAAATATAATTAGAGGTACAGTTAATCATATTTTTATGATAGTGTACCTCTAATTTTTTTGTTGTAGGTTAAATGATGTATTTATATGTTTTCTAATTTAGAGATGTATAAAAGATGTTTAAATAATATATTTATATGTTTTCTAATTTAGAGATGTATAAAAGATGCTTAAATTAATGTATTTATATGTGTATATTAATTTAAATATATATATAAGTTGTATAATTGTAAATAAAGAGAGATATATAAAATTAAATAAAGTTAGTTTATGCAAATAAATTTGATATACCTATAGTTAACTTTGGAGGTGTGATATGAATACCACTATTTTGTTTTTTAATCAAATAAATGAAGATAGCTTTAATTTAGTTGGTGGGAAGGGGTTTAATCTTGGCAAAATGACTAAGAGAAACCTACCTGTACCAGAAGGATTCTGTATAACAACAGATGCCTTTTACAAGTTTATAGAACCATTAAAAGATAATGACTTATTTAAACAATTAGATAATGTAGATGTTGATGATTTAGAAAAAATTCAAGAATTGACTAGTAGTCTAAGGGATTTAATCATAGAAAAATCACTTTCAGATAGTATAAAACAAAATATAAAAGAGGCTATAGAAAGCATTGGAGAAGATGATTTCTATGCAGTGCGTTCTAGTGCAACAGCAGAAGATTTGCCAGATATGTCTTTTGCAGGTCAACAAGATACATATTTAAATGTACATGGATTTGAAAACTTAATTGAAAATGTAAAATATTGTTGGGCATCACTTTATACTCAAAGGGCTGTAGTATATAGAAAGAAACATAATTTGAATGAAGATAATGTATTAATTTCTGTAGTAGTTCAGAAAATGGTCGACTCACAAAAGTCAGGAATAATGTTTACTGCTGACCCCATTAACAATAACTATAATCATTTGACTATTGATGCAGGTTTTGGACTTGGTGAAGCTTTGGTAGGGGGATTAATAACTCCTGACTTGTACAAAGTAAATAAAAATGAAAATAAAGTTATAGCAAAAGAAATAAATGCGAAGAAGTTAGCCATATACAGAAAAAATGATGGTGGCACAGAGCAAATCTTACTTGATAAAAATAAACAGAAAGAACAAGTACTTTCAGAACAAGAGATTTATAAGATAGCACAATTAGGGAATGAAATCGAGGAATACTATCAGACTCCACAAGATATAGAATGGGCAATTGATGAGAGTGGGAAAATATATATTTTGCAAAGTAGAATGATAACATCTCTATATCCTAGAGTCGAAAATAGTAATATAAATGGAAAATCTCAGGTATATATATCAGCAAGTCATATTCAAGTAATGACAAAACCAATTAAACCCTTAGGTCTTGATATATTCAAAAGAGTAATGCCTTTTGATAGAGTCGAAGAAGGCAGTAACTTCAAGATAATGAGTCAAGCTGGAGGTAGACTCTATGCCAATTGTACAGAAATACTGAGATTACCAATAAGAGATAAGATAATCAAAGATTTAATGCCCAATGTAGACTATCTTGTAGCAAGTGCACTTGGAGAGTATATTGAAAAATATCCTTTAAAGAAAAAACTGCCTTCTAAAACTACATTAAAAATGGCAAAGAATTTAATAATACCTATCTTAAAAATATCAAAGCAAAATTATGCCTTTGATAAAAAATCAGATGCTCTTGCAAGTTTAGTGGAGTTGAAAGAAGAACTT
>NZ_JBJODA010000031.1:0-28779 GCF_045899875.1 Clostridioides sp. GD02377 | reverse complement strand
GTTTGTAAGACATATTTTAGTATGCAAAATTCTATGAAACAGGAACCATGTGACTTTAGTCATGTGAGGTTCAGAAAAAAGTAAACAGTGCTTTTAAGGAAACTGGTCTATTAGAATACTTAACAAATAAGGGTGAAAAAGATATAATTGTTGTTGGACTTCAAACAGATTATTGTATTGATGCAACTATAAAATGTGGATTTGAGCATGGTTTTAATATGATAGTTCCAGCTTATTCAAATACAACTGTTGATAATTTATTTATATCAGCAGAACAATCATATAAATACTACAATGAATTTATATGGAATGGAAGATATGCAGAATGTATTTCATTGGATGAGACACTTAAAAGAATGAAGTAAATATAGGCTACCTATAATAAAAAAATTTAACCTACTTGGTTTTAAAATATTAAAGTCATAAGAGGTATAAGTTACTGAATCTTGTATTTAGATAAATTAATTTCAGAAAAATGATACTAGAGTACAAATTAATAAACAAATCTAATGTATTAGAATGGTACAAGTAAAATAAGGCACATCAATTTTATTTTAAATTAATGTGCTTTTTTAGGTGGAACAATTTATTAAAAGTTAATATGATTTTTATTATTTAAATCACTTTTCTTGTGTTTCTTTACTAAAGAAACCTTTTTTATTTATAAAATCTACAATTGTACTACAGTATCTATTTTAGATAAGTATAATTTTTGTCTCAATCTAAAACAAAAGTTATACTTAAATGAAATTGAAAACAATAAAATTCTCCAATAAAATAAATATTGTGGAGGTGATGAAAGAATTCAATGATAATATGAAGACTAATCTTAATAAGAAAGTAGGGATTAATGGTAGTGGACAAAGAAATTGTATCGATTCTCCAGATTTTATTAAATAGCACATTGATTACAACTAATGGATTACAAGAGGAATCTAATTCTTCAAAAAGACAAATTACTTATAGAATAAATAAAATCAATGACATGCTTAAAGTAAAAAAAGTACCACTTATATGTTTAAGAGCTGATAAAGATATTATCGTTAGAAAAGAAACCAAAAAAGCAATTAAAGAAATTCTAGAAAAAAATTATTCTAAGAATACTTATTACTTTAGTAAAGAAGAAAGACTTTTATATATGTACCTAATGCTTTTTATTAATATGGAGGATATCTCAATTAACCATTTTACAAACTCTATAAAAGTGAGTAGGTCTACTGTAAATCTTGATTTTAAAGATTTAATACCAAATCTTGAAAAAAAGGGTATTGAAATCAAGAATAATCGTATAAGTGGCTATTATTTAGTTGGAAATGAGATGGAAATTAGGAGAGTACTTATTAAGAATATTATAGAAACTTTGTCTAATGAGAAAAGTTCAAGAGTATTTGATATTTTTATAGAAGAATATAATCTAGATAAATTTGAAGAAGCCAAAAAGATTATATTAAAGCTTATAAAAAGATATGAAATTAATTTTGTTGAGGATAGATTAATAGAATTTATTTATATATTTATCTTTCTAAAGGCAAGAATGTGTTCAACTAGAATAGTTACTCAAGAAAATATAGATATCCCTAGTATTGCAGTCATGAGTTCAATGAAGGAATATAAATTTGCTAAGGAATTGTTAGAAGTATATGAAAGTGAAGAAAATATAAGACCTCATAATATAATGTATATTAGTGCTTGGATTTTAGGTATATCAGTAGGAAATTATGAAGAAGACACAGAAGATAAGGCTGTAATTTCAGAAATTGTAAATAAAATGATGACAAGATTTGGGTATTTAAGTGGGGTTTATTATATAAGTCAAGAAAAGATATTTAAACAATTATATTCTCATTTTAGACCAGCTTATTACAGACTTTTATTTAAATTACCTATTTATAATCCAATTTGTGAAAAGGTAAAAGAAGAATATAGATTAGTCTATAGAATTGTAAGTAATGCAATGAAAGAATTCTGTGGCTTATTTGGAGAAGAAATTCAAGAAGAGGAGTTAGCATACTTAACAATGCACTTTGCAACTCTTTTCTCAAATAAAAAAGAGTTTGATGATTTTAGAAAAAGAATAGCATTAATAGTTTGTTCAAATGGTGTTGGGAGTTCAGCTATTTTACATGCAGAACTTACAAACTTATTTCCTGACTTACATTTTATACCAATGTCAGAATCGGTTGGATTAGAAAATATCAGTGAACCTGTAGACATTGTATTTACTACTAATTATAACACAGAAGGTTTAAAGACAGATGTGCCAGTGATTAAAGTAAGTCCTGTTATGACCACAAAAGAAAAGTATAAGATTACACGTGAAGTGTATATTCAATTGGGAGATATTTTCTTAAGACAACCTAAAATAGATGAGGTTATGAATATAATAAAAAAATATGCAAAAGTAACTTCTGAAAGTATGCTTTCAAGTGAGTTATTAGCTTATTTTGCACAAATAGAGAATTTTACATCCAAGGAAGGAGAGGGGCCTATGCTAAGTGAGATTACTAGTGAAACACTAATAAAATTAAAGGTAAAAGCTAAGAACTGGGAGGATGCTATTAGACAATCAGCTTCTGCCTTAGTTGAAAACAATAAAGTAACTGAGGGATATGTAGATGCAATGATTGACTCAGCAAAGGTATCTGGGCCATACATAGTAATTACAAAACATGTAGCACTTCCTCATGCTAGACCAGAAGCTGGGTCAAAAGAAATTGCGATAGGTATTGCTACTTTAGATAGCCCTATTGAGTTTGGAAATGATGAAAATGACCCAGTAAAATATGTATTTTGTTTAAGTGCAGTAGATAATAATAGTCATTTACGTGCTATGTCTGAACTGGTTGAATTATTGGAGCAAGATGAATTCTTTAGAGCGTTAGATACTGCTAAAGAAGGCAAAGAAATTATTGATTTTATAAAAAAACACGAATTATAAAGGAGGATTTAATTATGTATAAAATTTTAATCGCATGTAGAGCAGGAGTTGGCTCAAGTTTAATGTTAAAAATAAAGACTCAACAAATCATTAAAGAAAATAACTTTCCAATCGAAGTAGAACATGGTTCATTAGATTCATTAAATGGATTCAATGGAGATGCTGTAGAAACATTAATTGATGTTGCTGAAGAATTAGAAAAGAAAAATTTAAGATTTGATATAATTGGAATTCGTAATATTGTTGACCGCAACGAAATCAAGACAGCGCTAGAAAAATTTCTTGCTTCAAAAGAGGAATAAATTTAAGAAAATAGGGAGGAATGTTTATGGAGTTTATTATTAGTTTGTTGAGTACACCTGCTGTTTTACTTGGTGTAGTTGCATGTATAGGACTGATTCTTCAAAAGAAATCAGCAGTGGAAGTATTTACTGGGTCTTCAAAAACACTTATTGGTTTTCTAATATTTGGTATTGGTGCATCTGCTATGACTGGTGCACTTCAGAATTTCAATAAATTGTTCCAGCAGGGGTTTGGAATTACTGGTGTTATAGCTTCACCAGAAGCAGCTACAGCACTTGCACAAAGTACATACGGTTTTGCAGTTTCATGTACATTAATTCTTGGATTCATACTAAATTTAGTATTTGCACGTATTACAAGGTTCAAGAATATTTTCTTTACAACAGGTCATAGTTTATTTTTTTCTTGTGTATTAGTTTTAATTATGAAAGCACATGGATTTGATAATACAATCACTATTTTAATAGGTGGAGTTATTTTAGGATTTATGTCTGCTGCACTACCTCAATTCTGTCAGCCATTTATGCGTGAGTTGACAGGTGGGGATGAACAAGCCATTGGTCACTTCAATATGATTGGTTATGGTTTATCAGGATATATTGGACGTTTATTTTCAAAACATAAAGATGATACAACAGAAACTATAGAATTTCCTAAGTGGTTATCAATATTTAGAGACTTTTTAATGGGCCTATCTATAGTTATGCTAATCTTATTTTATATTGCAACTTTAAAAGCTGGAAAGGCCTTTACTCAAGAAATTGCTGGTTCAACACATTGGTTAGTATTTCCACTTATAGAAGCATTTACATTTGTGGCTGGGATGTCAATACTGATGTCAGGTGTTCGTATGTTCTTAGCTGAAATAACTGCTGCATTTGTAATTATTTCAGAAAAATATATACCAGGTTCACGTCCTGCACTGGATGTTCCAACAGTCTTCCCATATGCACCAAATGCAGTTATTATTGGATTTATCTCAGCATATGCTGCTGGTCTATTAGCAATTGCTATTATGGCATCATTTCCTAGTATATTCCCTGTAGTAATTATTCCAGCTGCTCATATATGTTTCTTCTCAGGTGGTACAGCCGCAATATTTGGTAATACCTCAGGCGGATGGAGAGGAGCTATTGCAGGGTCATTTGTTGTAGGATTATTACTTGCATTTTTACCAGTGATATTATATCCAGTTTATGGGACTCTTGGTATAGAGGGCGCAACTTTCCCAAACATTGATTATAACGTAGTTGGTTCAATATTACATAATATTTTACAATTTATAAAGCCTATCTAGTCTAAATCAATGATATAAAAGTCATAGGTATGGTTGATATAATTTAAAGGAGGGCAAGTCTATTATGAAAAATACACTATCTGCATTTCTAGACACTCTATCTACTGAAGTATCAGAGTTTATTTCATCAATAGATGAAATATCTATAAATAAAGCATGTGATTTAATTTTTGAAGTTGAAAAGAATCATGGACGTGTACATGTGACTGGTATTGGTAAACCAGGACATGTATCAGGGTATATTTCTTCATTACTTTCATCTACTGGAACACCAGCATATATATTACATGGTACAGAAGCAGTACATGGTTCAAGTGGTCAAGTAGTAGCTGGGGACGTTGTTATTGCAATATCAAATAGTGGAGAGACTCAAGAATTAAAAGCGACTATTGAGACACTAAAAGTAAATGGAGCAAAGATAATTGGTGTAAGTGGTAATACTAATTCATTCTTAAAGGATGTTTCTGATATATTTTTATTTGCAGGTGTTAAACATGAAGGTGATTGTCTTAATAAGGCTCCTCGTGCTTCAATTCTTGCGGAAACTATAGTATTACAGTCATTAAGTGTTGCATTACAATATGCTAAAGGACTTGATGTACAACAGTATTTGAAGTGGCATCCAGGAGGAAGCCTTGGAAAGTCTATTAGAGAGGAAATGTAATTTTATGAAATATAAAGGTATTATATGCGCAATGATAACACCCTTTGATGAAAACCAAAATATAAATCCACAAGCAACATGTGAGTTAATTGACTATCTAATAGATAGGGGAGTTTATGGATTATTTATTTTGGGAACTAATGGTGAATGTCATGTACTAACAGATGATGAAAAGGTTGAATTTGCAAAAATTGTTATCAATCACACTAATAATCGTGTACCTGTTTTTGTTGGGACAGGTGGTAACTCAACCCGTGAAGTTATAACTTTGTCCAAAAGAATGGAAGAAATAGGTGCAAGTGCATTATCAATTATCACTCCATATTTTGTGACACCAACACAACAGGAATTAATTTTACATTATAAGTCTATTGCTGATTCAGTTAATTTGCCTATTATGATGTATAATATGCCAGGTAAGACAGGGATTAATATTGAATCTGACTCAGTGCGTGAATTATCAAAGATAAAGAATATTGTTGGCATTAAGGATAGTAGTGGTAGACTTGACAACATGAAAGCCTATATTGAAGCAACTGAGGGTGAGGATTTTAGTGTATTTTCAGGTTCAGATTCACTTATTCTTGATAGTTTGAAGGCTGGTGGGAAAGGTGCTGTTGCTGCAACAGCAAATTTCCTCACAGAGATTGATATTGCTATTTATGAAAACTTTATGAATGGGGATTTAGAAAAAGCTCAAGAAGCTCAAAATAGTATTGAAGAACTTCGCCGTATTCTAAAGCTTGGAACAATTCCATCTGTTATAAAAAAAACTGTTGTCTTGAATGGAATTAATGTTGGAACTGCACGACTTCCTGTAACTGAACCAACTGGAGAATCTATTGAAGAAATTAAGCAAGTGGTCGAAAATTATAGAGAAATGCTTAATAAACATAGTTAGAATAGACAATATAACGAGAAGAATCAGATTTGTATGTGAATAATATATGCTTTATTAAAAGCAATTTAACTTAATGGAGGCTTAATGGAGAAGTAAAATGTTTTGATGAATATAGAGGTGATGATATGAAAAAGATGAATATAACCAAAAGAATGGCAGAATGTGGGGCTCTTGCGATTGTAAGAGAAGAAACACTTAATCGTGCATGTGAAATTGCTGAAGGGTGTATAAAAGGTGGAATAACAAATATAGAAATGAGCTATACTTTAAATAATGCTGGAGAAATAATTCAAGGGCTTAATAAAAAATATGGTGAATCTCTTTGTGTTGGGGCAGGAACCGTTTTGGATAGTGAAACAGCTCGTCATGCTATCTTACATGGAGCTCAATTTATCATTGCACCAAATTATAATGAAGATGTAGCAAAAACTTGTAATAGGTATCAGATTCCTTATGCTCCAGGATGTACATCATTGACTGAGGCAGTAGAGGCTCTGAGTTTAGGAGCAGCTTTTATCAAGGCCTTTCCAATATCAGATTTTTATGGACCTAAGCTAGTAAAGGTATTTAAGACACCAATACCTGATATGCCAGTTTTAGCGAGTGGTGGAATTAATCTGGATAATTTACATGTATGGTTGGAAAATGGTGTTGATGTATGCGGTTTTGGTAGTCTATTAACTAAAGGTAATATTGGGGATATTGCTAAAAATGCTAAAAAGATTCGTGAAATAATTAAAAATATAAGAGAAGTTTAATGTTGTGGCTGTATCATAGTAGTTTATAATTATTATGATACAGCTTATTTAGTATTTGTTATATTTTAATCCAAATTATAGATAAAATCAGTAATGCAACTATTAGTTAACAAAGTGCAACTATAGGAGGATTGTGAATTAGCCAATATATAAATATAATTAAGTTGAGATGAGGTGATAATATTGAACTTTGGAGAAAATTTAAAGAGACTAAGAAAAGAAAGAAATTTATCACAAGAACAACTTTCTGAAATGCTAAATGTATCTAGGCAAGCTATATCAAAATGGGAATCTAATAAAACATATCCAGATATAGAGAATTTAATGTTGTTAAGAAATATATTTAATATAGCTTTAGATGATTTGTTATTTGATGAAAATAAAGATAAAATTGAAGATGTTATTAAATCAAGTAAATTACCTACAAATAGTACAAATTATGATGAAGATGAGTTAGAAGATGAACTGTCAGATAATTTCATGATAGGTGGTTTTATAATAGGAATATCAATAGGATTTATTACAGATAATTTTATGTGGGGGATAGCGGGTAGTTTTATAGGTATGGGAGTTGGTTATTTATTGAGATATATAAATAAAAGGGATACGACAAACTAAATTTAGAATCAAGTGTATTATGGTGAGTGCAAGGTGTACATAAGTATGTAACCAATTATAATCAGTAATCAAATTAAAAATAATAGTAAGATTAAGAATTTAAATCATAAGCAAAAGAGTTGTTTGTAAATATAAGTATAATATGATATCATATAGGCTCAAAAGAAATTTTATATAGGAAAAAATTAAAAATAACAAGTGGAGGACATATGAATATGGAAAATTTACCAAATTGCCCGAAATGTAATTCAGAATATACTTATGAAGATGGAACTCTTTTAGTGTGTCCAGAATGCTCTCATGAATGGGCTTTAAAATTAGGAGAAGAAGAAGGTTCAAACATTATTAAAGATATAAATGGAAATGTATTAAATGATGGAGATTCTGTTACAGTAATCAGAGACCTTAAAGTAAAAGGGAGTTCATCATCTATAAAGATTGGAACAAAAGTAAAAAATATACGTTTAGTACACGACCCATCAGATGGGCATGATATAGAATGTAAAATAGATGGATTTGGAGCTATGAAGCTGAAGTCTTCTGTAGTTAAAAAAGCGTAAAATCATAAAAAATCACTTTATTATATAATTTTATAGTACATTATAAACCATAAGAATTTATTGAGGAATTAAAGTTTATTTATCCTTATATTTTCTTGTGGTTTTATTAATATGTAATTTTAACAAGTTTATTTAGACAAATAAGAAACCTATGTATACTATTGGAATAACTGACACATTAAATTATAATTAAGAATAAGAAATGTTACATAAGAGGCTTAAGTGTAATTTATTTACAATATTAGCTTATTAAAAAACTATACTGAGAAGGAGAAGTGATATGATAAATATACATAAAAATATATATAATAGTAAATTATTTGATGAGTTAAAAATTGATTGTGAGAAGTGTTTTGGACTTTGTTGTTTAGCTCTCTATTTTTCTGCCTCAGATGGATTTCCCACTGATAAGGAATCAGGAAAGCCATGTATTAATTTGCAATCAGATTTTAAATGTTCTGTACATAATAATCTTATAAAGCGAGGTTTTAGAGGTTGTACTGCATATGATTGTTTTGGTTCAGGTCAGAAAGTAGCGCAAATAACATATAAAGGTAGAGACTGGATGCAATCATCAGAATTAGCAAATCAAATGTCTGAAGTGTTTTTAATCATGCGACAATTACATGAAATGCTATGGTATCTTAAAGAAGCATCTGTATTAGACATATCAGATAAAATAAAAACAAAAATTGATTCAATAATTGAAGAAACTGAAAAGATAACCATTATGACTCCAGAACAGCTAATTGATTTAGATATAACATCACATAAAGTAAAGGTCAATTCATTATTATCTCAAGCTAGTGAGTCTGTAATGGAAAAAGTCAAATCTTTTCTTAAAACATCTAATCTTAAAAGCAAGAAAAAATTGAGTAAAAGTATAGACTTAATAGGAGCAGACCTTAGAAAAACAAATTTAATAGGAGCAGATTTAAAAGGAAGATTAATGATAGCAGCAAACTTAAAAGATACAGATTTAAGTGGAGCAAATTTAATAGGAGCAGACTTAAGAGATTGCGATATTAGAGGAGCTAATCTTAAAAATAGTGTGTTTTTAACACAATTGCAAGTTAATACTGCAAAAGGCGATTCTAATACAAAATTACCAGCCTCACTAGTACATCCTAAACACTGGAACAAATAATTAAATTAATACATGATTTTACAAAATATGAACTTTTTTGACTCTACTTCATACTATATATTAGAGATTCTTTAGAAGAATTTCTTAATATATAATAGGAGAGATATAAAAATGAGTTATCAAAATTATAAATGTGAAAGAGATTATGTATATGATGATTATAAATATAATGAATGTAATAAGTGTTATAATGATTATGAAGAAATGACACATGTTCATGAATATTCACAGAGTGTTAAGTTAGCAGAAGAGTGTGATGATAGACATAATCATCGTGCAGCAGGAGTTACTGGTGAAGTTATACCAATAAATGGTGGAACAAATCATGTTCATAAAATAAATGATAATGTAGACTTCCTTGACCATTTTCATAAAATATGTGTTACAACAGGTCCAGCTATTAAGATACCAGGAACTAATAAACACGTTCATTTAGTATGTGGAAATACTACTGTTAATGATGGTCACTGTCATAAATTCCTTTTTACTACTCAAATAGAAGCCCCTTTAGTATAACTAATGGAAATTATTGTAGTAAACTTGTTAGATTTTAGTATATAAATGATAAAAATGTAATGGGTAATATTTAAATTTAATTAGGGCTATGATATTAATATTCATAGCTCTTTCTAAATTTATATAAATAAACTAGACAAAATTAAAAATTATATAGAATAGAAAGGAAGTATTTATGAACTCTGAAATGATTTTTGAAATGAAGAAAATAAATTCAAGTGAATATAAGGAAATATTGCAAGTCTGGGAATCGTCAGTAAGAGCAACACATGATTTTTTAAAGGAGAAAGATATTGAATCTCTAATACAATTAGTTAAAATAGGAATTAGAGAAGTAGAAAATATAGTTGTTGTGAAAGATAATGATATGATAAAAGCCTTCATGGGAATAGAAAAAGACAAAATCGAGATGCTATTTATAAAAGATGAATATAGAGGATATGGTATTGGAAAAAAGCTAATGACATATGCTATAGATAAATATAATATAAAATATGTTGATGTAAATGAGCAAAATAAAAAAGCAGTAGGATTTTATACTCATTTAGGATTTAAAGAATTTGATAGGTCTGAAATAGATGGGCAGGGTAATCCATTTCCAATATTACATATGAAATTAATTTAATATATATCTGTTTAAATGAAGAATAAAACATATAGGAAATATAATTTTTCCATTATCAGCTTACATAAAATTATTAATTTTAAAAAATAATATATATTTATAAGATTTACAGGATAAAATACAATAAAAAGACTAAGGGGACACCATGAATAAGAAGATTTTAGATACTTTTGTAAAATTAATAAAATATAACTGGAGTACATTAATTACATTTGAACTACTTCACAAAGGGCTGGCTCTGATAATTATATTACCATCAATTAAATTTGTATTGAGTAGTTCTATGAAAAGTGCAAATATAGTCTATTTAAGTACTGATAATATAGGAGAAATATTAACTAATCCTATATCAATATTACTAGCTATACTTTCAGTTGTGATATTAACATTTTATATGTTTTTTGAATTTACTTCAGTAATTATATGTTTTGAAAAATCAAGAATTTCTGAAAAAATTACGTTATATAAACTTGTTGAAATGTCTTTAAAAAAATCTATAAAAATATTGTATCCTAAAAATCTATTGTTATTTATATTTGTGCTATTAATAGTTCCACTTACAAACATAGCCTTAACTTCAGGATTTATTGGAAAGATAAAGCTCCCAGAGTATATATTAGAGTATATAAATTCTAATATAGTTCTAAATATAATTTATATGTTTTTAATATTAATATTATATATATCAGTTATTAGATGGATTTTTAGTATACATGAAATAACTTTAAACACAGATAGTTTTAAAGAAGCGAGGGATAAAAGTATTAGCCTTACAAAAGGAAAATCAATAAGACTAATTCTTTATTCATTAGGGATATCCATAATAGTCAGTATTATAGGATATATAATATACCATAGTATTGTTATATTGATAGGAATATGGACAAAAAATTATACTGAGGCAACTTTTTTGAAAGATATATTTATTAATAGGTGTATATTGTTCAATGACTATGCTACATTTATTTCATCAATAGCTATATTTATAATTAGTACAGGATTTATTTCTGCATTTTATTATGAATATAATGATATTAGAATTTATAAAAAGAAATCTGATAAACAAAAAAAATCAGTAACTCAGCTATTAAAAATAACTCTAAAAGTATCCATAATTTTATTTATCCTACATAGTGAATCTATAGCATACTCTTTAAATAATGATATTTTATTTAACTCTTCTTTTTTTTATAATACAACAGCAACTGCTCATAGAGTTTCTTCATTAATTGCTCCAGAAAATACACTGGCTGCGTTTAAAGAAACTTTTGTAACTCAAGCTGAGTATGCTGAAATTGATGTGCAAGAAACTAAGGATGGAGAACTGATTTTATTTCATGATTCTAACTTTGAGAGAGTAACTGGTATAAATAAAAATGTTTGGGAAGTAAATTATGATGAAGTTAAGAACTATGATGCTGGTAGTCACTTTAGTTCAAACTTTGCAGGTGAAAAAATACCAACTCTTGATGATGCGATGAAATATTCGAAAGGAAAAATAAAACTTCTAATAGAAATAAAACTTAATGGTCATGAAAAAACCAATGTAGAAAAAAGGGTTTTGGAATTGATTAAATCAAATAGATTAGAGAATCAATGTGTTGTAGCATCTATGGATAAAGATGTATTAAAAAATATAAAAAAATTAAATCCAAATATAATAACATGTTATTTGACAGCAGTTGCATACGGAAATTTTTATAACTGGGATTATGTTGATATATATGGAATAGAATCTACATTTATAACTGAAAATGTTGTGGATAATATACACCAAAACGGAAAGCAAGTTTTTGTGTGGACTATTAATAATAGTAAACTAATGAAAAAAATGATTAATTTAAATGTAGATAGCATAATTACTGATAATCCATTTTTATTGGATGATGTAATTTATTGGCAACAAAATGGATTTGTCAATAGGGTGGCTTATTACTTGTTTGGTGATGATTCTGATGAGACTATAATTGAAGAAGGTTAGATTATAAAAAAATATATTGACATTGACGCTACGTAATTCTATATACTCTATTTTGAAGGAGATGATAAAGATGAATATCATAGAAATTCGCTCAGATAAAGTATATAAGAAGATAATGAATGCACCAGTAAACAAAAAAGAAGATATATAGATATGAACTTATGAAGCCTTTTGAATTCAAATGGAAATGTATAGATGTTCCAATGGTTGCCAAACAAGAAGGTGGATATGATGTAATTATGGCAAGTGAAATGATGGGGGTTTTATCACCTAAGAATATTAATGAAAATCAAATAAATAATATAAATGCAATATCTGATGATAAACTTTGGAACACTTGTAAAGAAACTATAGAAAATTCTATGAACTCATTTATAAGAGAAGGATACAATTTAAATATTAAGGACTATAAATATTCAATATTGTTGGCTAATCCAAATAGTCCTTATACAATTTTAAGTGATGGATGTTGGGGTGATGGTGGGATACCTGGATATATGTTCATATCACTGGTTCCTAATGAGTACACGCTTAATAGATTACAAGTAGCATTAGCACATGAATGTAATCACAATATTAGATTCCAGTTTATAAATTGGAGTAATGATATAACACTAGAAGAGATGATGATAAATGAGGGTCTTGCAGAGAATTTTGCAACCTGGATGTTTGGCGAGGATATGGTGATGATATAGCCAAAATGCAAGGATACTTTCCAGTTGGTTTACCTTACTGTGCAGGATATGCTTGTGGATATTATATGATTAAATATTATTTAGAGAAAACAAATAAATCAATAGTCGAAGCTACTTTGTTGCCTTATACTGAGATAATAGAAGGGATGAAAGAGTTTTGGAAATAAATATTATAGTTGCATAATTTGAAAAAAATTATGCAATTTTTCTATTTTTGAGAAAAAATAAATTGACAATAATTTGTAACAAATATAAAATAATATATATAAAGAAATATTTCAATGTATGAAGTTTTTGAAGATTTCATATCTAAAGTGCCTAACATTGTATGTTAGTTTCTTATTACTTATCTAAATATTATATATTTCATAGTATCTATAAAACTACTATAAGAGTATGAAATATATTAAATAATCAACTGAAAAATGAAACATTAATAAAAAAGAATTCAAATTTTGAATGTTAAATGAATATAATTAAAATAAATATATAAACTTGAGTGCAATACTCATATTTTAGTGTATTATCGAATTTTAATTGTACTTTTATGCACCATAACTTATAAACTTATGTCATGTTATATTTGAACAAGTAACAAAATTGTAGATATAATTTAATCTGCAAAATTTATATGAAATGGAGTTGATGCTATGACAGAATTGATGATTATAAGTGGATTAGTGCTATTGATTTGTATAACCTCGAGTAAGGTCTTATATAAATTTGGAGTACCAATATTACTAATTTTTATCCTATTAGGGATGTTATTTGGGTCTGATGGAATGGTAGGAATTTATTTTGACAACTATGAATTAACAAAACAATTATGTTCTATTGGACTAATATTTATAATGTTCTTTGGAGGATTTGGAACAAACTGGAATATGGCTAAACCTGTTGCAGTACCCTCTATACTAATGTCATCGCTGGGTGTAATAATTACAGCTGGAGTTACAGGAATATTTTGTCATATGGTAGTAGGAACTAATTTACTTGAAGGCTTATTAATTGGAGCAATTGCAGCTTCAACAGATGCTGCATCTGTGTTTGCTGTGTTGCGTTCTCGAAAACTAAATTTAAAAGGTTCCCTTGCTTCATTATTGGAAGTCGAAAGTGGGAGTAATGACCCCATAGCGTATATGTTGACACTAATTCTTTTGACACTGATGAATAATTCTGGGGTAGAACTTATTATACCAATGGTAATAAAACAAATAGTTTTTGGGCTAGCTATAGGATTTATACTAGCAAAGTTGTCTGTTTATATTTTAAGAAATTCAAACTTCGAGATAGAAGGATTTTATACTATATTTATAACAGCTATTGCAATACTTTCTTATGCACTTAGTGAGTATGTTGGAGGAAATGGATATTTAAGTGTGTATATTTCAGGTATTATTATAGGAAATAGTAAAATACCTCATAAAAAAAGTTTGGTTCATTTCTTTGATGGAATCTCATGGATTATGCAAATAATGTTATTCTTTATGTTAGGATTGTTATCTTTCCCTTCCAAGCTACCAAATATATTTGGTATAGCGATGGCCATATCTATATTCATGATAGTTATTGCAAGACCATTAGCGACATTTATAGTTCTAGCAAAATTTAAATTTTCAAATAAGGAAAAATTGTTCATATCATGGGTAGGTCTTAGAGGTGCAGCTTCAGTAGTTTTTGCAATTTATGCAGTTACTCAAGGAGTAATTATAGAGAATGACATATTCCATATAATATTTTTTATAGCTTTACTTTCAGTAGGGGTGCAAGGTACATTGATACCAACAGTAGCTAGAAAGCTAGATTTAGTCGATGATAATACACCTGTATTAAAAACATTTAATGATTATGATGGAGAAATTAGCTCTAAACTTATAGAGGTAAATGTTGATGATAGTAGTAAATGGGCAAATAAGAGTATAATGGATTCTAATATACCAGAAGATATATTAATAGTTATGATAAAACGAAAGGAACAGGTTTTAGTGCCCAAAGGCTCAACTGTTATAAAAACAGGGGATACATTGGTACTAAGTGGAGATAGAATTGAAGAATTAATATAATTATAATTTATTTGTATTGACTTTAACCTAAGGGGAAGGTCTAAACTTAAATTAATCAAATCTAATGCGCAGGTGATGAGATGTTTTCTATAGGAATGTTTTCTAAAATAAATAAAATAACTACAAAGACATTAAGGTATTATGAAGATATCGGATTGTTAAAGCCAGAATATGTAGATGAGTTTACAAAATATAGGTACTATACGACAGAGCAATTACCTAAATTACATCAGATAATAACTTTAAAACAAATGGGTTTGTCACTAGCTGAGATAAAAGAAGCTATAGAAAATCCTAAAGCGGTTGAAAATATTTTAAAAAATAAAGAAAAAGAAATGCTGGATGTAATTAAAAGTGAAGAATATAAACTCATTAAACTGCGTAATTACCTTGTGAATTTGAAAGGAGAAGTCAATATGAATGATGTAATTATTAAGTCTTTACCAAAAGTTAAAATTGCTTCTATGAGAAAGGTATTAAAGGGATATGATGAACTTTTCAGTCTATTTCCAAATGTAATGGCTGAAGAAATGAGGAAGGCTGAGTGTACATGTGCAGTTCCAGATTATTGTTTCAATATATATCATGATGGTGAATATAGAGAGACTAATATGGATGTTGAGATGTGTCAAGCTATAAATGACTTAAAAGAAGATACAGACATATTAAAATTTAAAGAACTAGATGAAGTTGAAAGTGCTGTTTGTATATTACACAATGGTTCATATTCAACATTAGGAAAAACTTACGCAGATGCATTTAAATGGATAGAGGACAATAAATATGATGTGATTGGAAATCCTAGAGAGTCTTATATAGATGGCATATGGAATAAAGAGAATGAGGAAGATTGGCTAACAGAAGTTCAGATACCAGTGAAACGAATTTTATAAGAGGTTAAAACAATAAAGATAAAGTTATTAAATGAGGTCTATCTAAATAAAAGATATGCCTCATTTTTTGATATTTATAGATATTATAGATTTATATATGAAAAATATATTGATGTTTTATATATAAAGTAGTATATTTTCGTTGAGGTGATAAAGTGGAAAAACATGAGACATTAATTCGTTTTTAAGAATAGGAGGTATTTATATGGAGATATTCGCAATAGGACATTCAAATTATCCATATGATAAACTTATTGATATGATAAAAAAGTACAATATAAACTGTATAGTTGACATTAGAGAAACTCCATATTCTAAATATAATATTCAGTATAATAGAGAGTCCTTCAATGAATCATTGAAAAAATCTGGATTTATATATATATACATGGGCAAGGAGTTTGGAGCAAAGAGAACCAACAAAGATGTATATACAGAGGAAGGATATGCAGATTTTGAAAAGGTAATTAAGGAAGATATTTTCTTAAAAGGAATAGAAAGACTAAAAAATGGATGTCAGAGGGGATATAAGATAGTTTTATTGGGAGCAATGCAAGAACCTATACGATGTCATAGAAGTATTTTATTGGGTAGGGTATTGAATAAAGAAGGTTTTGATGTAAAATATATAATGCATGAGGGTCATCTAGAGACTCAAGAAGATATAGAAGAATCATTATTAGATAAGTACTTTAGTGATAGAAAACAACTGAGTATTGATAATTTATTGGGGAATGCGTTGACAAGAGAAGAGATGATACAAGAAGGTTATATATTAGCCAATAAAGAGATAGGATTTAGAACAGAGAAAATCAGTAAATAGAAATATTAATTACTAAAAATCTAAAAGTTATCTTAAATAAGAAAATATGCTAAAATTGTAACAAATAAACATGATGTACTGATTAATAATATTACTATAATTTAATAATACTATTTAGATTGTGATATTACTTTAAATAGTACATCATGTTGTAATGTTACAAAACGAAAGTTCTAATACTGCCATAATCAACAGTTCTATTAAGCGTAGGATGACTAGATATAAATCTAACTGTAATTTTTGAGTTTAATAAACAAGAGTTAGAAACTAAGAACAACCTATCACCATTTATAATGGAAGTAATCGCAATTGGAAGAACTCTAACAAAGGCATCATATCTATTTCTAGCAATTTCATAAGGATAGTTTCCAACAAAAACGAATAGATTTAAATCGTATATGTCACCAACAACCCAAGCCCATTGACCATAAACTTTATCAATACTTACTGTTCCTAAGCTAAGTGTATCGAAGTAGGTAGCTATAGTTAAATAAATATCGTTTGTATTCTCTGAGTATGAAACAGTGTATCTTCTAAAACGTATAGGTTCTGTAGCAGAAACGGGATAAACCATGTTTACGTTTAAATTAGTTGTATTCAAATTAATCAAAGTATCACATCCTAAAAATAGTCTATAAAATACAATATTTAAATTGAGGCAATTTTGTTACATTTATGTTGTAAGATTTTATATTTTAATTTCCTGTAATATGTAGTAATCAATAAATTCTGGTGGGTGCTAAGTGGTTAATTTAAATATACAAATATTTAAATTATAGTATCCATAAAAAATAATAAACATAAAATAATTATAAAGATGTACTGTGTTAAAATGATATTAAACAAGAATAATATTATTTGAATACAGTATATTATGAGTTGGGAATATAAATTTAAACTTTAAAAGATTAACTAACAATTTGCTAAACTAACTAAAAATTAAATTTATATAAAGAGGGAAAAGAGGAAGAGAGATGTTTATAAGGAAAAATGTTATAAAATTAGCAATTCCTATAATGATAGAGCAGACATTTGTCATGCTTCTAGGGGTATTTAATACAATGATGGCAGGTCATATTGGGGAAGAAGCTGTATCTGCAGTTGGAATGGTTGATTCAATAAACAATATATTCATATCTGTATTTGCTGCATTATCTGTAGGAGCCACTGTTGTTGTAGCTCAACAAATAGGCAAAAGAGATAGTGAAAATGCGAACGAAACTATCAAGCAAGCTCTAGTATCAGGAGTAATACTATCTTTTACAATAACAATCTTAATGTGGGTTTTTAGGACTGGTGTAATTAACTTATTTTATGGTTCAGCAGAAGAATTGGTAAAATCAAATGCAAAATTATACATAGAGTTTACATTATTCACATATCCATTTATTGCGACACAGCAAATAGCAAATGGTATTCTAAGAGGTTGTGGAGATGTAAAGAAACCCATGTATGTAACTATGTTTATGAATATAATAAATGTGACATTGGGATATATACTTATATATGGTATTGATTTAAATTCTTTAGGTATAAATCTACAAATACCATCTTATGGGATAACAGGTGCAGCTATGTCTATTGCTATAGCCAGAATAATTGGATGTATAGTTATTGTAAGAGCTTTATTCAAAGGAAATGAATTTATATCTATAGGTAAGATGTTTCCGATTAAGATTGATGTTGAAACTCAAAAATCTATATTCAATATAGGAATACCAGCTGGTGTTGAACAACTACTTTTTAATGCAGGAAAATTAATTGTTCAGGTATTTATAGTTACTATGGGGACCTCGGCAATTGCATCCAATGCAATAGGAATGTCAATTGCATCTATCATAAATGTAATTGGGAATGCTTTAGCATTATCTGCAACAACATTGGTAGGTCAGTATATAGGACGTGGAGATATTAAAGGAGCTAAAAGTACTCTCCTATACTTAACTAAATTTGCAACAGTTTGTTTATTTGCAGTAGGGGCTATATTTATACCAATTGCTCCTTGGATTTCAAGTATGTATACTCAAAACACTAGTGTAATTGATGTATCAACACAACTGATTCGAAGTGATTGTCTAGCCATGGTAATATGGCCTATATCCTTTGTATTGTCAGCAGGATTAAAAGGGGCAGGCGATACAAGATATACAATGATGACAGCTATAATAGGTATGTGGATTTTTAGAATTTTTACAGGTTATGTGTTGGGGGTTGTATTAAAATTTGGTGTACTTGGAATTTGGATAGGTATGTACACAGATTGGCTTGTCAGAGGAACTTTATATTGTTTAAGATTAAGAGGAACAAAGTGGCTAAAACACAAAATTGCATAGGACATATATAATCACTTTTGGATAGAAAACTCTATCTGGAGGTGATTTTTAGCGTATATATTTTCATAATTATAAGTAGGATATAGAATGATTAAATCATATGAATAAAGTCTATAATAATATTGAATATATAAATTACATTATAGTTTAGGATTATATAATATTGGATAAATATTAGATATATATATCTATAGAAAATAATATATATGGGTATATTATTAAATATAAAAAATATTAGATATTTATTTAATAATAAAGGTGGGTATTGTTATGATAAATAAAATAGGAAAGATAAGTCTATATGTAAACAATCAAGAGGATGCAAAACTTTTTTGGACAGAGAAATTAAACTTTGTAGTAACTTATGAAAAGGAAATGGGCCCAAATATGAAATGGGTAGAAATAGCACCAAGTAAAAATGAATTTACAACATTTGTACTGTACGATAAAAATCTAATGATGAAGCAAAATAAAGAGATAGAGGTATCTCATCCATCAATAATTTTGAGTACAAGAGATATTAATGGAACTTATGAACAAATGGCTAATAATAAAGTTGAAGTTGGCGAATTAATGGAAATGCCTTATGGAAGGATGTTTTCCTTTAAAGACCAAGATGGAAATGATTATTTGGTTAGAGAAGATAAATGATTTTACAAAGTATTAAATTTACTCAATATCTGATATAATTAGAGACAATAATTATTATAATTTAGTCTAAGACTAGGATTATACAATTAAAATCAATTGTAAATTTTGAGTAGAGGTGATAAAATGTTTAAGAAAATGGCAGTATTAAAAGATATAGCAACTAAAATAGGACGTAAAAAAGCTTATGAGCTATTAGAAATGGTTGAAGGCAATGATGCTTTTATAGCTGAGGTAAAGATAAAAAAGAATGGAATAGAATCTAAAAAAGAAGAGATTATGTTAAAAGATAATCAAAAAATAATACTAGAGTATATAGAAGGCTAAATTTTAAATACATATAAGTTTATAATAAGAATTTTTTAAGATGAGTTAATATAAGACTCATCTTTTTTATTTTTTATAAGATTGTTTTATTATTTAATACATATTTTGTCTCTTTGGAGTTGCTGGTATATAAAAATTACTGATATAATAAAAGAATGGATATCAATGTAATATTTTACAGAAAAGAGGGGTATTATGCTTGAAATAAAAAATCTTTCCTTTAATGTTGAGTCTAACAATGAGGAACTAGGAATAATAAATGATGTTAGCCTTTCGTTTGAGAGAGGAAAACTTATTGTTATCACAGGACCAAATGGTGGAGGAAAATCCACAATTGCTAAGCTAATAATGGGGATTGAAAAAGCCACTAGTGGTCAGATAATTTTAGATGGAGAAGATATAACAAATCTTAGTATTACAGAAAGAGCAAAGAGGGGGATAGGATATGCATTTCAACAGCCACCAAGAATAAAAGGCATGACTGTTGAAAATCTACTTACACTTGCTCATGGAAAACCATTGTCTACAGATGTATGTTGCCAATATCTTACAGATGTTGGATTGTGTTCAAAAGACTATTTAAATCGTGAAGTTGATAACTCGCTTTCTGGAGGAGAAATGAAAAGAATAGAGATAGCAACTCTTTTTGCCAGAGATTTAAAGGTTTCTATATTTGATGAACCTGAGGCAGGTATAGACCTTTGGAGTTTTGGAAAGCTTAATGAAAGTTTTAAGAAAATACATGAGGAGTCTGACCAAACTATAATTATAATTTCTCATCAAGAAAGAATATTAGAGTTAGCTGATGAAATAATTGTTTTACAAGATGGTTCAGTAAAAAGCCATGGAACAAAAGATGCTATATTACCTGAAATCATGTGCCAAGTTAATTCAAGTTGTGAATTAATGAAAGATATGAATTAATTAGAAAGGAAGGCAAATTAAATGAACAAAACAGATTTAAATCTTTTAGAAAAAGTTGCTGAACTTCATGGAACTCCATTAGGAGCATACAATATACGTAAAAATGGGCAAGGAATAGAAAGACATTCAACTGAAAATGTAACTATAGTTCCTAAAAATGATAAACCTGGAATTGATATTATAGTAAAACCAAACACAAAAGGCGAAAATGTCCATATACCAGTAATAGTAACAGAAGCTGGTGTGCAGGATATGGTTTATAATGATTTTGAAATTGGAGAAAATGCAGATGTTGTTATAATTGCTGGATGTGGAATACATAACTGTGGTTGTGATGATAGTGAACATAATGGAATACATAGATTTTTCTTACGTAAAGGAGCTCGCTTAAAATATGTAGAAAAACATTATGGTGAAGGTGACGGAGAAGGAAAGAAAATCTTAAATCCAGTTACTATTGTTAATATGGATGAAGATTCATATTGTGAGATGGAAACAATTCAAATTAAGGGTGTAGATTCAACTAAAAGGGAAATGGATGCAAACCTAGGTAAAGGGGCTAAAATAGTTGTATTTGAGAAATTATTAACTCATGGAAATCAAGTTGCAGAATCTAATATGAAGGTTGTTTTAGAGGGAGAAAATTCGTCTGCTCAAGTAATTTCTCGTACAGTTGGGCAAGATAATTCTAAGCAAAAGTTTAATCCTTGCGTTATTGGGGATTCTCTTTGTTCTGCACATGTTCAATGTGATTCAATAATCATGGGAAATTCTCAAATTAGTGCTATACCTGAGATTGCAGCAAACCATCCAGATGCTCTCTTAGTGCATGAGGCAGCAATTGGAAAGATTGCAGGAGACCAAATATTAAAGATGATGACGTTGGGTCTTACTGAAGAAGAGGCTGAGCAACAAATACTTAATTGCTTCTTAAAGTAAATTGAAGTTTTTATTTAATTTAATATAATGAATATAGTATAATATAATGAATAAGTCTAAAATATTTTTATTTTTAGACTTATTTTCTTTATGTAAGAAAAACTATTAGAGAAATTATACTGTAATTAGGATGTGGAATAGATGAAAAATTTACTTATAAGAAATGGGACAATAATATCTCCAAAAGATGGTATCAAGTTTGAAAAAAAAGATATCCTGGTTTTGCATGGGAAAATATATGATATTGGATTGAATCTCAAAGAAAAAATAAGAAAAGAAAGATTACTTACAAACAAAGAGTTTGAGATAATAAATGCTGATAATATGTATATTTCTCCAGGATTTATAGATGTTCACACCCATTGTTATAAGAGAAAATTACCTACAGGTATGGACTCTGATTCAATTGGAATTGAAAAAGGTTCAACAGTTATATTTGATGCGGGTACAGCTGGCCCTTTAAATTACTATGATTTTAAGAAAAAATATATGGATGAGTGTAAAACTGAAGTATATTCATTTTTAAATGTAACAAATGAGGGATTAAATATACTGAATGAGTCGACATCTTTAGATGTTATAAATTTTGATGATGTTGAGTCTGTTGTGGAAAAAAATATGGACAAAATAAAAGGTATAAAGGTAAAAGCAAGCAAATTTCAATCTAATGAAAATGGTATAGATATAGTTAAAAAATCAAAACAAGTTGCTAAGAAATTAAATTTACCATTAGTGGTATATATAGGTGAGCATCCATCATATATAGATGAAGTAATGAATATTTTGGGTAAAGGAGATGTAGTTACACCTGTATATGGAAACAGTGCAAATGGAATATTTAATGAATTTGGCACGCTAAGAGAATCAGTAATAAATGCAAAGAATAGAGGAGTATTATTTGATGTGTGTTATGGATTAGACCAGTTTGATTTTAAAGTTTTTAAAAAAGCAATAAATCAAGGATTAGAACCAGATTTAATAAGCACAGATATGCATATAAAAAATATGAAAGACATAAACTATTCTCTTTTAACTGTTATAAATAAAATTATGGAGCTTGGAATATCTTTAGAAAAATGTATAGAAAAAGTAACTGAATATCCAACAAAAATTTTCGATTTACATTCAAATAAGGGCGGAATAAAGGTTGGTGGAGAAGGTGATTTTACTATATTTACAATGGAGAAGAGTAACGATATTATAAAAGACTACAATGATAATGAATTAGTTTTAGATAGAAAATTAAGTTTACAATATACTGTAAAATCATGGATGAAAAGTAGCGAAGTTTATAGACATGGATATGAATATACTATAATAAATTAAGCAATCGTGATAAAATAATAAATATATGTTTAAATTGGCATATATTGGATAAATATCTAAGGAAACAATAATTAAAAAAAGATAATTTTAGGGGAGGTATTTTAGTATGAAAGCATTTGTTGATAAGGATGTATGTGTAGCTTGTGGGGCATGTATAGGAACATGTCCAGACGTTTTTAGTATGAGTGATGAAGGACATTCAGTTGCAATTGAAGGGGAAATACCAGCAGATTTACAAGATTTATGTAAAGAAGCAGAAGAAGGATGTCCAGTTTCAGCTATAACAGTTAAATAGAACGATTTAGATTTATTTTAACACCAAACATATAAGATTCAATTATTACTTAAGCTATAGTATTAGAAAATTCTATTACTATAGCTTTTTAAAATAGATAAATATAAAATAGGAGATATTACTTTTTATAAATATGGAGGATTTAAACATGAAGAAAAACTATGAAATAGTGTTGTTTGATTTGGATGGAACGCTTACAGACCCTAAAGAAGGAATAACAAAGTCTATTCAATATTCATTAGATAGTTTTGGTATAAAAGAAGATTTAGATAACTTAGAACAATTTATAGGACCACCATTACATGATACTTTTAAAGAATACTATAAATTTGATGATGAAAAAGCTAAGAGAGCTGTTGAGAAGTATAGAGAATATTTTTCAGATAAAGGGATATTTGAAAATAAAATTTATAAGAATATAAAAGAGATATTAGAAATGCTCTATACAAATGATAAAATATTATTATTAGCTACTTCTAAGCCAACAGTTTTTGCAGAAACTATACTTAAATACTTTGATATAGATAGATATTTTAAGTATATAGTAGGTAGTAATCTTGATGGTACGAGGGTAAATAAAAATGAAGTTATACAATATGTACTAGATTTGTGTAATGTGAAAGATAAAGATAAAGTTATTATGGTTGGAGATAGAAAGTATGACATAATTGGTGCTAAGAAAATAGGAGTAGATTCTATTGGAGTGTTGTATGGATATGGTTCATTTGAAGAGATTAGTGAAAGTGAACCTACTTATATTGTCGAAAGTGTAGATTCTATAAAAGATATTTTGCTATAAATATCTTTTATAAACAAAAATAATACAAAATACTGTAGCATATTTAAAAATATGATATTATAATTAAGGAAGTCATTTAAAAAAGAGGAGGATGCACTTGAAATGAAATCTATTTTAATTATGGGTGGAAGCGACTTCATAGGTTCTGCACTTGCTAAGCGTTTAATTAAATGTGGGTATCAAATTGATATACTTACAAATGGTAAAAAGGAAATAGATTATACAGGTTTTAAAGAACATCTAATTTGTGATAGAAAAGTTCGCAAAGACATGGAAAACATTATCAGAGGAAGAAAGTATGATTACATATATGATATGACAGCATACACAAAAGACGATGTAAGTAATCTTATTGATTTTGTAAACCCAGATAGCCTAAAGAAATATATAGTGTTGTCAGCAGGAGCAGTATACAAAGATAGTGGGAGAAATGTTAAAGAAGAAAATGAGAAGGGCGAAAATGAAAACTGGGGAAAATATGGCCTAAATAAAAAAGAAGCAGAGGATTTCGTTATAAGTAGCTCTATACCATATATAATTATCAGACCAACTTATATATATGGGGAAAATAATAATTTATATAGAGAATATTATTTCTTCGAAAAAATAGAAAAAAATGAAAAAATACCAGTGCCAAAAGGAAAACAAGTAAGTAATCAATTTATATATATTGGTGATTTGGTAAAGGTATTAGAAAGTATAATGAAAAATCCTCATGTAAGAGAGGCTTATAATGTAACAAATCCACAGTTAATTTCTTGGGACGAACTTATACATACATGTGGAGAAGTTATTGGTAAAGAACCTATTATAAAGTATGTAGATATGGAAAAAGTAGAGTTTAGAGAAAGAACATATTTCCCATTTAGAAACATAGACTTCAATCTGGATATAAATAAGCTTATTGAACATGGGCTTTATATACCAAATGTATTATTAAAAGAAGGGCTTACAGCTACATATAAATGGTTTTTAGCTAATAAACCAAAAATGCATGACAGAAAAATGGACAAAGTTGAATCTGTGATGCAAATAGTCTAAGAAAGTAAATAAGTAGGTAGATGCTTTGAATTTAAGAGTTAAATCTTTTTTAAAAATTTTTATGCTGATATTTATTCTGATTTTTATATACTCAGTTGCGATAGAACCGAGTCTATTAATCGTGAAAAAATATAGTATAAATGAAAGTGGAAATTTAGTAAAAAATGATACAGTAAAGACTGAATCCGAAAGTATAAAAGTAGTTCAAATTTCAGATACTCAGATAGGTAATTTTTACTCAACTAAGAACCTTAAAAAAGTGGCTAATAAGGTTAATGCTTTGAATCCAGATATAATAGTATTTACTGGTGATTTAGTTGATTATTCCAATAAAAATCCAGATATAGATGAAATTACAGCTATTTTATCAAGTATGAATGCTAGGTTGGGAAAATTTTCAATATTCGGCAATCATGATTATATGTATAAACTTCCTAGGTATTATAGACAAATTATGAAAAATTCCAACTTCAATCTTTTGATAAATGAAAATAAAAAGATAAAGTTAGCTGATGATAAGTATATTAATATATTAGGTGTTGATGAAATATTAAATGGAAATCCTGATATAAAATATCTAGAGAATAAGACTGATAAAAATAATTTTAATTTATTATTAGCACATGAACCAGATTTAGTCGATATGTTTAGTAAAGATTCAATGAATTTAGTTTTATCTGGGCATAGTCATGGTGGTCAAATAAGAATACCTTTTAAAGGCGCATTAGTTACTCCTCCATATGGAAGGAAATATACTAAAGGATTTTATGAGGTAAATGGAAATCACTTATATGTGAGTTCAGGTCTTGGAAGTACAAAGTTACCCTTTAGATTTTTTAATATACCAGAAATAGTAGCATTTAACATTCTAATTTAGTATGAAATACTATTTTATTTATTAGAATGGGTAGAAATTGCAAAAGTAGATTGAATTAAGTAAGATACAAATGTTCAAGTTATAATTAGTATATTAGATAATAGAAACATTATTAATAACTATTAAGATATAGATTAAAACAATATAAGATAAAAAAATATAGCAAGATTGTGTAGGTTATTTATGGTTTATTTATAATTAATACAATCTTGCTTTTTTGTAAAAGTATTAATTACTATTTAAATTTTTTATCTTTTCTTTATCCCATACAAACAGTTTTTCTGAATTATTTAAAGCACCAAATACATTTCTTTTAAAATCTGGCATCTCTTTATTTAAATCAGCAATAAGATTTTTTATGTATTCTCTTCTGGTATGACCATTTGCAGGGCATGGATTTGTTATAATAGGATAGTTAGAATCTTTTGAAATCTTCTTAGTCATATACTCTTCTATGTAAATCATAGGTCTTATGACAGTTAAATCTTGTCTATCTAAGTATGTTTTTGGAGAAAAACAATTTACTCTGCCTTCATAAAACATAGACATTAAAAATGTTTCAATTGCATCATCTTTATGATGTCCAAGAGCCACTTTATTACATCCCAGTTTTTTAGCATTATCATTTAGGGCACCTCTTCTTAAATTAGCACATAATGCACAAGGATTTTTTTCTTGCCTTATATCAAACACAATTTCCTTTATATCAGTTTGAAATTCATAAAAGGGTACATCTATTTCCTCACACAATTTATTTAGTGGAGAATTATCAATACCACCAGTATTTAGAGTTATAGCTATCAATTCAAATTTTTGAGGAGAAAATCTCTGATAGCTTTTAAGTATATGAAGTAGTGTTAAACTATCTTTTCCACCAGATAGTCCAACAGCAATTTTATCATTTTCTTGTATCATATCAAAGTCTTGTATAGCCTTGCGAGCTTTACTAAGAAGTTTTTGTATAGACATTTTTAGCACCACCTTTCAAAAATATTAAATTTAAGATTTACTTAAGATTTACTTATAAAATACTTAAAACTTATACTCTAAAATTAACATTATAGACAAACATACAAAAAGGAGAAGATGTAACCATGAAAAAAATTAAATTAATATTAGCTATTATTATAGTAGTATTTATAAGTATATTTATATCTAAAGATAAATTTCTTATAAAAGATAAAACACCAACAGGAACTGCTCAATTTGCTTCAGAAAAAGATGTTGAATCAAATTCCCAAAATAAAAATCACTCAAATAGTATAGCAAATATATTACTGGTAAACAAGACAAATGGAATTAGTAAAGATTATGCTCCTGAAAATATTACTAAAGTAAATATACCTTTTGTTGAAGAAGCAACAGAAGAAGAAAAACAAATGGCAGGAGAACCTGCAAAAGCAGTGGAAGATTTAGTTAAGCAAGCTAGTGAAGAAGGAATACAGTTTTTAGGATCTTCAGCATATAGGTCTTACAATACTCAGCAAGATACTTATACAAAAAGAGTAAAATCTCAAGGGCAGGAAAAAGCAGATGAATATGTGGCAAAACCTGGTCATAGTGAGCATCAGACTGGGCTTTGTATTGACTTAACAAATCCAGAGAGATGGTTTGTTGGTAGTACAAAAGAAGCTATATGGCTTGCAGAAAATGCTCATAAGTTTGGGTTTATAATAAGATATCCTAAAGGCAAAGAAAATATAACTGGTACGGCATATGAACCATGGCATATTAGATATGTTGGTAAAGATATTGCCGAGGAAATTTATTCAAGAGGATTAACTTTAGAAGAATATCTACAAAGCAAATAATATAAATGTTTAAGATGAATTGTATTATATTGGAAGTGGGTAGTTGAAGAAATTTAATGGATTACTTTAACTAAAGTATAGTATAATTTTATTTGAATAAAAACTATGTACAAAGGTTAAGTTGGGATGTGTAAAAGTGGAAAATACAATTCTTGTTGTTGATGATGAAAAAGAAATAAGAGATCTTATAGAGATATATCTTTTAAATAGTGGATATAGTGTAATTAAAGCTGAAGATGGAGAAGAAGCTATAGAAATTTTAAAAAAAGAGAATATTCATTTAATGGTGTTGGATATAATGATGCCCAAAATGGATGGTATAGAAGTTTGCAGAAGAGTTAGAGAAAGTTTAAATATACCAATACTTATGTTGAGTGCAAAATCAGAAGATATGGATAAAATACAAGGAATAATGACTGGCGCAGATGATTATTTGACAAAACCATTTAATCCACTTGAGCTTACTGTGAGAATCAAATCTTTGATTAGAAGAGCATATTATTTTAGTGGTGCTAATAATGAAAATAAGAATACCATAGAAGTTGGAGCGTTATTAATAGATAAGGAAAAGCATAGTGTAACAGTAGCTGGGAAGGACATAACTTTAACATCAAGAGAATTTGATTAAAAAATAGCTATGCACACTCATGACTTTAGTCGTGAGTTAGTAGCTAAAG
>NZ_JBJODA010000030.1:0-30794 GCF_045899875.1 Clostridioides sp. GD02377 | reverse complement strand
CTTAGTCAAAGGAAAAAGTGGGCTAGTGGTACTTATACTTTTATTCAAAATGATTATGACAATTTTTACTCACGATATTCGGCTGGTAGTAACTATGCGAGAAGTCTTACTGTTCCTATTAATTTAAATTTCATCCCTAGTCTCATTATTGTTGAAAAAATTACCCTTTATGATGGTAGTTATGGCTCAGATTTTTATGCTGTTAATAATTTAAATAAATTTACTTCTGTTGGTCGTGTTAATAGAAGTAATGAATATTATTTTCTTGCTCATATGTTTGTTTTAAGTGTTGATAGTAGTAATTTTGTTTTACGTACTTATCATGACACACGCACTAATACTAGTGATGACATATATCATTGCAAAGTTGGAGAAAGTTTTGTGTGGTATGCTTATGAATAATGCGAAAGGTGGTAATTAAAATGGAAAGAGGGAATAGAATAATTTATAATCAAGACGGAAAAATAATACTTCAAACAGGTGAAACAACAGGAGATGTGTCAGGTCATGATACAATAACCGAACTACATTACTTAGATGTTGAATATGGAAGTATAGACTATAATAAACAACATATAGAATCTATAAATCCAATCACAAAAGAACTTGTTTTAAAAGATATACCAGTCATTTTAACAGATGAACAAAAGAGATTAAAAGCATTAGAAGAAGAACTAAGTATGTTAAAAGAAGAAAACAAAAATAGAGATAGTGAGATAGTAAACACAGCTTTTGAAGTAGTAAATATGAAATTAAACAACAATATCTAGGAGGAATTAATATGTATAACTTATTAAAATTAATGATAGAACAAAAGAACTATAGTACCAAAGAGGATTTGCAACATAAGATGGACGTATTCTATGCAGTAAACAGAATTACAGAGGAGCAATATTTAGAGTTAACAAGTTTATTAAACAAAGAAGAAACACCAGTAGAACCAACAATTTAAATAGGTTCTTTTTTTTATGGGCTTAGATAATTCTAAGTCCTATTTTAATACAAAATTAGGAGGATGTATGAATATAACAATAGTTTTTTTAGCAACAAATATATTTATAAAGTTAGTAATATTAGCAATAGCTTTTGATACTCTTTTAGGATGTCTAAGAGCAATAAAAACACATCAGTTTAATAGCTCTTTTGGTATAAATGGAGGAATAAGAAAAGTTGCAATGATAGCATGTATATTTTTTCTAGCAGTAGTTGACATACTTACAAAGTTTAACTTTTTATTTATGTTACCACAAGAATGGATTGATTTTTTGAGATTAAATCATCTTGGAATATCTGAATTTTTCTCTATTTTATTCATTTTGTATGAAAGTGTAAGTATATTAAAAAATATGTACCTATGTGGATTACCAGTTCCCAAAAAACTAAAAGAGAAAATAGGAAATTTACTAGATACAATGACAGATGAATTGAATGTTAAAGGAGGTAATAAACAATGAAGGTATGTATTGTAGTAGGACATAGTATTTAAAAAAATGGAGCATGTACTTCTGCTGATGGAGCGATTAACGAATATCAATACAATAAATCTCTTGCACCAGTATTAGCAGATACATTTAGAAAAGAAGGACATAAGGTAGATGTAATCATATGTCCGGAAAAGCAGTTTAAAACTAAGAACGAGGAAAAGTCTTATAAAATACCTAAAGTTAATAGTGGAGGATATGACTTCCTTATAGAGTTACATTTAAATTCAAGTGGCGTAGGAGCTTTTGGAACAGAAGTATTTTACTATAGTGAAAAAGGGAAAGAATATGCACAAAGAGTAGTAGATAAACTATCTAAACCTTTCATAAGAAAAAAAGGAGGTAAAGAAGTAGGTAACAGAGGAGCTAAATTAGATAAAAGTTTATATATTTTAAATAGTTCCAAACCTACAGCAATATTAATAGAAAGTTTCTTTTGTGACAATAAAGATGATTATGAGAAAGCTAAGAAGTTTGGGCATGAAGGTATTGCTAAGCTAATTGTAGAAGGTACATTGAATAAAAATATAAGTAATGAGGGAGTTAAGCAAATGTACAAACATACAATAGTTTATGATGGAGAGGTTGATAAAATCCCTGCAACTGTAGTTGGTTGGGGTTATAATGATGGAAAAATATTAATATGTGATATAAAAGATTACGTACCAGGTCAGACAGAGAATTTATATGTTGTAGGTGGAGGAGCATGTAATAAGATAAGTTCTATAACCAAAGAAAAATATACAATGATAAAAGGTAATGATAGATTTGATACACTTTATAAGGCGTTAGATTTTATCAAATAAGAAATCAGAAATAAAAAACTGAGAAAAAATTATTATTGGAAAATATGAAAAAATGAATTTGAAGAGAAGGATCATTAACATGAATAAAAAATTAAAAAAATATTTTATAAATATTTCTTTTGTTAAAAATTGTAAAAAAAATTATATTTTATGCAAATAGAATATGGTTTCATTGATAAAATATAATTTTAGACTGTACATTTGTAGTATTTATAATATAAATATTTCGTCAATTCACTTTATTATTATAGAATGAAAAAAAAATGAAAATATGTCTAAATATAGAATTTGAAAAATAAAAATTAAATGATATAATTAAGAAAATTATAATTAAAAGAGGAAAAGGGGGACATATTATTATGTTTAAAAAAGCAAAAAGGATAATTACATTAGCAGCAATGATATCAATGGTTGGGGGAAGTATTTTAATTGGGCATGCAGATGAAGAAAATACATACTCTCCAGAAACAGGAGAATTACCTTATCAAGGTTTAGAATTAAATGTAAGCCCAACAACACGTAGCGCAGAACCTAGAACGTATACTTATAAGTATTCAGGGGAATTTAAGAATTATACTCAATCAGGTGCATTTGTATCAACAGGACGCCAAAAAATAATAGATGGCTATCAACGAACTAAGACAGCTACAGCTTCAACAGGCGTACAATATCAAATAACAACAAAACAAGGTTCAAAACTAAAATATGTAACTAGAACAGGAGTTTATAATGGAAATCTTTCTATAGATTTGGCTCACAATGATACAGTTGGGTCTGACCGTAGACTTAGATTAGCTAACTATTATAAT
The DNA here is from genome assembly GCF_045899875.1 of Clostridioides sp. GD02377. Taxonomy (NCBI): domain Bacteria; kingdom Bacillati; phylum Bacillota; class Clostridia; order Peptostreptococcales; family Peptostreptococcaceae; genus Clostridioides; species Clostridioides sp. GD02377. The sequence goes on along the minus strand of NZ_JBJODA010000030.1, from coordinate 27,698 downwards.
TTATCATTTGATGATCCAAATGCACCAGTACAATCTGCATCAGGTCAATTTAACTATCGTTACTAAAATACAATAAAATATTTAATAATAAAGAGGCTTATCCAAATGTAAAGAAGCCTCTTTATTCAAAGGATAGTATTATTATTTATTTAAAATTTATTATCTAAACAGATTAATAATAATTATATTGAAGCTTAGATAAATTATTAATATAAACACTTCTAATAGTGTCACTAAGTATCAGGATAAGTGTTATATGCATAATTATTGATATTATTTGTACTGAATATATACTAATTATAAAATTCAGAAAAATATATATGCTTAAATTAAGGATTATTTTTTAAAATAGGGGCATGAATATGAAAAAATTGACTATATTATTGGGAGCATTACTCATATGTTCAGTATTAATATTTTCTCAAAATAGAGAAAGTATAAATGGATTAGTTTTGTATAAAAGTGAAGTTTCTAGTTATGACACTTTAAAAAATTATTTAAAAAAAGAATTAAATATAAATCTAAAAGTAGACTATGTTATAGATGATAATGAAATTTCAGAAGAACATGATTTTTGGGAATATCCTAAAGTTCAATTAATAAACAAATTAAATAATAATAATAACATTGATTTACTATTAGATATTCCAAATGAATATTTAAGAGATTCTATGAAAGGTGAAAAATTATTAAAGTTAGATAATTATATAGATACACACAACATTTATCCTGCAATAATAGATAAATCCAAGGAAATAGGTAATGGTAATATATATTTTATTTCACCATATTTTTCATCAAATTTTATTATGATAAATGAAAATCTCTTTGAAAAGTTAAATGTACCTATTCCAAACGAAATAAGATCTTGGCAAGATGTTTTAAAAATATTAAAGGATATTAAAAGTTCAATAAAAGATAATAATATTAGTGATATTTATCCTTTGTCATTAGGTATGAATGGTACAGAAAGCTTTTTTCAGGATTTTGAAGTTCTAACAACACCATTTAATTTATCCGTAAAATCAGAAGGAACTATTTATGGTGATGATAAATGGATGGATGTATTTACATTTTTTATGAATTTGTATAAAGATTATGGTATACATAAAACAATAAATACATCTGATATGTTTATTGATGACAAGATAGCTATGAAATTTATTCAAGGAATTGAAATAATGAATTATAAAGATTCTATGGGTAAATATAAAGTTTTTGAAATTCCTTCTTATAAAGGGTTTAAAGATAAAATTTATCTAAACACTACAGATATATCAATACCTGCTAACGCTTCTAACAAAGAAAATGCACTAAAAATATTAAATCATTTTCTTAGTAAGGAATTTGCTAATAAAGGTGTTGATGGTAGATTATTTGGGATGTATCCATTTGTTAGTTATGTTGATAAGGAAATTCTTGATAAGTGTAGAGATTTTTATAACTTAAAAAATCCAAATATTTTATATCCAGATAAACCAGGATATGCAAACAAAAACGAATTTATATTATTTAATGATTATGTTAATTATCAACAATCACAAAGAGAAGTTATACCCAATATTATTAATGGAAAAATAAGTATTGAAGATGGATTTAAAGAAATAAAAGATAGATATTCTAAAAAAACTATCAAGAATATTTCTAAATAGCCTTTAAAATCGAATTAAATAGGTCTTTTTAACAACATAAATTATATGATATAATAAAAAAATAGAAGTGTATTCGCAGTACACTTCTATATCTGTAACTAAGCATTCTCATGAGCGGGAGTGCTTTTTACTTTTCTAAACAACATTGTTTACTTCATCAATAATTATTAAATCAATCTCATTTTCTTCTAATATTTCTGTTGCAGTACAAATAAGATTGTCTAAGTCAAAACTTCGAGTTATTTCTAGTTGTTTGTTATTTACTACTCTTTTTAGTGTGTAAGTCTTAAAACATATTTATATCACCCCTCATATTTATAAAGTAGATAAAACTAAAAAAGATTCTATAGAAAACAAAATCTATATAACTGTGTATCTATAAAATTATAATAACCATATGAACTATAAGTATAAGCAGTCAATATATGTGTATATCCATACAATTTATTTTTAAATATAGATATTATTGCCCACCTAAAAAACTTTCACAAAACCAAAAGAGTATATGTTTTTGATAACTTACCAATATAACTTATAATTCATTTTACAAGTCTTATTTAATAAATATTTATGCCACTAAATTCCTTTAGTTTTACCAATTTAGTATTATTCTACAATTAAAACAATATAATACAACTAGTTATTATTCAACATATGTGTTTGAAAGTTGAATAAATTTGCAGATATGAATAATATTTTTTATATATAAAAACAAACTAAAATAGTAGAACATATGGTAAATTTTACCTGTAGTTTTTGTGTTAAAAAGCTCCTATTATTAGTTTAAGTTAGACTAAATGAGGAAGTGACATACAAATGGAGCAACAAGAGGTAATGGCTAAATTGCGTAGAGGGGAACTATTGTTAATGGAATATATGTGGAGGAAAAAGTCTATTCTATATAAAAAAGAAATAATCTCGGCAATGCAAGAAAGGTATAAATGGAGAAAAAGTACTACAGAAATTCTCCTAAAAAGATTAGTAAAGATGAAAGTATTAAAAAAGAAAATAGTGAGTTTTAAATCTAATTATGAGGTGCTAGTAACTAAAAAAGAATATTTAAACGCTATAAGAGAAGAAAAAAATATAAATATAGATGATGATTTTTTTACTCGAATATTTACAACTATACATAGAAGGAATCAAATGATAGAAGAAAAATTTAAAAAATTCATAACAAATATAAAAGATATGATAAAAAGATAAGTTTGAGTTTTATAGAAAGAAGGGATATATTATGATAAATAAGAAATTACCAGATGCAGAACTAAAAATCATGAAGTTTATTTGGAACTCAAGTTATAAAACTGTAATATCGAAAGATGTTGCAGATGAGATAGAAAAAATATATGGATGGAAACATACAACTACAATTACGCTTTTAACAAGGTTAACTAAAAAAGGTTTTTTAATCTCTCAAAGAATTGGAAAACATGTACACTATACAGTATTAGTGAAAGAAAAAGAATATCTAAAACTGGAAGGTAAAAGAATCTTTGGAGGTTTACATAACAATCCTTTATCAGAACTTATTTCAAAATTACATGATGGAGAAGAAATAACAGAAGACAAAATAACAGAAATAGGGGACTGGATAAAAAGTTGGAAGGATGAAGATTAATAAATGAAAGGTAGCGACTAATATAAGTGCTACCTTTTTTTCTGTGGATAATATTGGGGATAAGTTGTGGAAAACTTATGTAAATACTGTGTATAAAATGTTTTGCTGACATTTAACTGACAAAAGCATATAAAAAGATATGAATATATTGGAATAACAACATTTACAAATAAAGATATGGTATAGTACTAATGTCAACAACAAAGAGTAAATAATTATAAATTTTATTAAATAATAGTAAATTCAAGTGTTTTATAAGTAGATTTTATTATCTATATTGCTGATATTTAACTGACTAATAAAAAAAGTACTTAAAATGGCATTTAGCTGATCATTATTTGAATAATATTTTACTTATATTTTCACATGCTTCTTTGTCCATTTCTTCTAATAAGTAATAATATCTATTCATATTTATTTTTATATCTGCATGCCTAATCTTCCTGAAACAGATTTTATATTAGTACTTATTTATATAAAGTGAACTTCATATTATAAAAGGAGTATTCAATGAAAACTAAAATTAAAATATTAAGAATTTCCATTGGAATGGCACAACGACAACTTGCTGATTTAGTTTATGTGAGCGAGAGAACAATTATTTCTATAGAAAAAGAACAGTATGCTCCTTCGCTCATGCTTGCTTATCGTATTTCAGAGGTATTTGGCACGACAGTAGAAGATTTATGCTATCTTAAAGAAAATAAAGAGTTGGAGGATAAACAATATGAAAATTTATAATAAAAAAGGTTTTACCTTTGGTGTTTTGGCTACAATATTAGGAATATGTAGTTTAACAAAAGATATTATATATCCTGAAGATTGGCTAACACTGCAAATTAAGCATGTTGTATTTTCTATAATAATTTTATTATTTGGGATTATAACTCTTATTCGGGCATTTTCTAAAAAAGCTACACAAGAAGATAGGATTGAATCTATGGATGAAAGAAATCGTCTTATAAAGTTAAAAAGTGAAGCTAAGAGTGGAAATATTATGTTTTGGATTACAACAATTATTAGTATATGTAGCTTTTTATTTTATTATTTAACAGAAAATATATTGTATATGTTTATTTTTATTCCAATTGCAATTCTAAGCATGATGTACATTATTATAGAGTTTATTTCATACTTATATTATGAAAAGCGTGAATAAAAATATATCAACTAATTTTATAAATAATACTATAATAATCTAGGATTGTTTAACAAGTACAGTTTATATATTATAATAAAATAAATTATTAATTGTACAGAGAGGTGAGTTGCATGGCATACATATGTTTTGATGATGTTTGTTATTATATATTAAAAGAAGCAATGAAGCTAAAGTTAATACCACATAATAAAATTGTAGTATTTGAAGATGATTTATCAATATGTGATATTTCAGATGTAAATAATTATGAATTAAGAAAATATATTTTTAAAGTTAGAGCTGATTTTGAAAATAATCCTAAACTATTATTCAAGCCAAATTTATTAGAAGATAGAAGCTTGGTAAAACATAGAGACATAATAATATGGTGTGCAAATAACTCAAAGGATTTATGTGGCGTATATTATATAGTGAGTAAGTTTCAAGATAAAAACATAAAAATTGCATTAATAGATGAAAAAAAGATAGAAGAGGGTATAATGAAATATTCGTTTACTAGTGAAATGTCTCCAGAAGATACTTATTTCTTTTTAAACAAGGCATCAGAAATTGAATTTAATGAAAAGCTAGAAATTAAAAATAAATGGGATGTATTAGTTAAAGAAAATACTATTTTTAGAGCATTGATAGGAAAAGAAATTAAAAGTGTTGAAGAAACTTATTTTGATAAATATATACTAAAAAATATTAGTGATAAATGGAAACCTTTAATTGAAGCTGTTGCAGAATCTTTGTTTGAAGATGAAATGCGTGTAAAAGATTGGTTTATACTTTGGAGAATAATGAATTTGGTGAATTTAAAAATAGTAGAAATTAAAGGAAGTAAAGATGATTTATATTCTGATACTGAAATAAGAAAAATTTAAGTATTTGGAGGTGAAGATGATGAATTTTTGGGAAGGAATAGACAATGAATTGTTAGGTAAAAACTACACTTGTGGATATTGCGGTTGCTATGTAGGAAGTGAAAAAGGTTATGAAGGTATTTATCGTACTAGCCCAGAAAAAGAGGTTGAAATAAGCATATATGTATGTCCTAGTTGTGGTAATCCAACTTATTTTGATAAAGACAATAGACAGTATCCAATGTCCAAAGCTGGGAATGATGTATTACATATTAATAATAAAGATGTTGAAAATTTATATGAAGAAGCTCGAAATTCATTTAGTGTAAATGCATTTACATCAGTAGCTTTATGTTGCAGAAAGTTACTAATGAATGTAGCAGTACATTTAGGTGCTGAAGAAAATAAGACATTTATATTTTATGTTGAATGGCTTGATAAAAAGAATTATATATTGCCTAATTCTAAAAAATGGGTGAACCAAATAAGAAAGATAGGAAATGAAGCTACTCATGAAATTTGTATTGTAAGCGAGGAAGATGCTAAGAAGACATTAATTTTCACTGAAATGTTGTTAAAGATAGTCTATGAATTTCCAGCTATGGCAGAATAATAGGGAGAAGATGTATTTTAAGAAAAAATAAAGTCTTTTGTTATAAATGTGTACAGTATAAAAAATCCTATTTAAGTTTAGAGGTGATTAATTTGAATGGAAGTAAAAAAATAGATAGTGATTACATAGAGGATTTGCTTAATAAATTGATTGATGAATATCATATAGATGAAAATATCCTATCAAATTTATTTGGAGTAGACATAGAAAAAATAAGAGAGTATAAGAAATATGAAAGCGAATTTACAGAAGATCTAGATGTATGGTCAAAAAAAATAAATGTAGTTCTACAACTTGAATATGTCATGGATGTTGACTTAGATTCTAGACTGAGATGTATTTTAAGTCTTTTGACTAATATGTATAATCTTAATACTGAATTTATAGCTAAGATTTCAAATGTTGAGGAAAAATACATAATAGATTTTATAAATGGAGTAGATGGTATACCAGTAGAAATGAAGTATAGTATATGTGCAACAGCTATGAACTTGAGCTTAATATTTAAAAATTATGAATGTGAAAGTTTCTAAGAAAAAATTTGCATTTATAGACAGACAATTTTATATTTAAAATAAAAAGTGAACTCTTTTAAGAGTCCACTTTTTTATATAAATAAGTTGTTATTTGATAGACTATATTAATATTAAGTATTTGTAATAAAATATTTATAATCTGATATTTTTATATACTTAAAGTTTAATTCTTACCATAGACTTGTTCTTTAGTAAAGTAACCATTATCAATGAGTATTTTATCTAAATTCTCTTTAGTAACCAGTTGACCAGTTATAAGGTTAGCTTTAATTGTACTACCACTTTGATTATCAAATTCTGAATTTACATTTATAGTTTCATTCTTTACCATATGAACTGCTTCATTCACAGCAGTACAAGCAAGCTCATTTAAATCCATATATATTGTGACATCTTGTGTACCTTCAACAATACGTTTAGCAGCATCTATTTCTGCATCCATACCAGTAATAACTACATGTTTTGAAATTCCTAATTCTTTTAATGCATCAACACATGCTCCTGCTATTTTATCATTTGGGGCAAGAATAGCATCTATATTGTTATTATTAGAACTTACTGCTTCAATGACCATCTTCTTTGCTTCATCAGGAGACCAACCTTTTACAGGAGCATCCAAAAGAATATTGATATTGTCTTTAATAGGAGAGATATATCTCATTGCTCCTTGGTACAATAATTTAGCATTATTGTCACCAGGGTCACCTTGAAGTATAATATAATCTCCATCATAAACTATTTCTGAAAGGTATTGACCTAATCTCTGTCCAATTCTACTACTATCATATCCTACAAAGAGGTCAACTTTTTCACCCAAAACAACACGAGCATAATTTATAACTGGTACATTTTTTTCCTTAGCATAATCTAATATTTCTTGAACTTTATTTACATCACGTGGAGTAATAATAAGGACATCAATTCCATTATCTATCATTTCAAAACAATCTTGTTTTTGTGTCTTTGGTTTATCTGTTTGATTAAGGCGTACCTCTATATCAGCACCAAGTTTTTTAGCTTGTTGCTCCATATATTCTTTTTCATGTTGCCAACGTGTGGCACTTCCAACACCAAAAGAAACGCCAATTTTTACATTTTGTTTTGCACTTTCACATCCTGATAAACTAACTAAAAAAAGAACTGCTATACAAATCAAACTTATAATACGTTTCATTATATTTTTCCCTCCTGATAAAGTCTCTCAAAATCTTGTTCACTTATAGGTTTTGAATAGAAATAGCCTTGTGCAATAGAACATCCAAACTCTCGCATAAGCTCTACATTTTCTATATTCTCAACTCCCTCTACTACCACCTTGATATTTAGACTTCTTGCCATCTGAGTAATGGCAGCAAAAATAGATTTTTGTCTATCACTATTTGCAGTATCTTTTAAGAAGCCTCTATCAATTTTCAAAATATCTATGTCCATATCTTTTAGCATATGTAGTGAGGAATAACCAGAGCCAAAATCATCCATAGAAATTTGAAGCTTATTATCATGTACTTTGTTTATAAATTCTTCAATCATTTTATAATTATCAAAAATTATAGTTTCAGTAAGTTCTAATTCAATTAGATGAGGTGGCACTTTATACTCATCTAATTTTTGAAGAAGTACATCTAAGAAATCATTATTAAGAAAGTGCATGCGCGAAAAGTTTACAGAAATTGGAACACAATTCACACCTTTTTCTAAATTTCTCTTAATAAATTTTAGAGTCTTTTCAAATATAGTCATATCAACAGCTGTAATTAATCCAGTTTTCTCACATACTGAAATAAATTCACCAGGAGGTCTTAATTTTCCATCATCAGTTCTCCAACGTGCCAACGCTTCAGCACCAACTAACTTGTGACTATTAATATCAACTTTAGGTTGATAGAAAGGAATAATTTCATCATTATCAAGTGCCTTTTCAATAGCTCTCTTTATTTGTTCATTGTGAATCATTTGTTTATCAAACTTCTCAGAGTAAATTTCCACTCTTTTATATCTCATCCCTTTAATTTTTTGAGCTGCCATGTTTGCTTTATCAACCATAAGATTGATGCTTTCATCTCGATTAATAATTGGATACAAACCAGCAGAAAGGTATACTGTAACACCTTCTATCTTTAATTCTGAATCAAATAAGGAATTAAGTCTTTGTTCAGAGGCATCTTCTAGAAGAACAACAAAATGGTCACTATAAACTCTAGCAACTTGTTCATTTATAGAAAGTCTCTTAGTATAAATCTCATTAATTTTTCTTAAAATTTTATCTCCAACATCAAATCCGTAAAAATTGTTTATGTATTTAAAATTATCAATATCAAAAGTAAAAATATAAAATTGCTTGTTTGTATTTGTGCGTAGGAGATTTTGTAAATCAAACATAAATTTTGTATATGTATTGCCTTGTGTAATAGTATCTACAAATGCAATTTTTTTTAACTTAGTCTGTTGTTTGTCTTTTAAATATAAAAAATATATCATGCTAAAACCAAAAAACATTACAACAACCAATAAAATAAAATAGAATAACTTAATAACAATATTTGTATTTGCTGAAACTGCGTTAGTAGATACACTTGAGATTAAATACCAATCATAGACTTTGTCTATAGGAGTATAAGCAGAAAAATATTTTTCACCATTTAGCTCTGTTTCCATAATACCTGAATGATTGTTTTGTATATCTTTCTCTAGACTCTTAGAAACCTCTGGGTTCTGTAAAAAAATCATTCTATAATAGTTATCAGATTCTCTATTGTATATATCCTGCTCAGAACTTATAAGAATGTATCCTTGACTATTAATAATGTACATATGACCTTTTTCAGAAAATAGAGAAACTGAACAGAGATTATACATTTCTTTCAGTGTATACTGTTTTTGAATTGAGCCAATAACTTCTCCATGAGATTCTATAGGAACACTTATAACAAAAATGTCCTCTCCATCTAATCTAGAAACTATTCGTTCAGATATGTTTTGAATCCCCTTAGAAACTAGCTTAAAATAGTGCCTTCCTGAAATATCAAGTTCTTTGCCATTTGGAAAAGTTGCCTTTCCATCTTCTGATGCAAAGAAAAGTCTATCATCATTTTTTTCTTTTGAATAATTTAAAGCTATAGATTTTAAACTATCCTGACTTTTGTCTTTTGATTGTGAAAATCTTTCTGACACTTGGTTGGAAACAAGGTCTAAATTATTAACCTCCATCATTAATTTATTTGTAATTACATCTTTATTTTGTGCTACAATTTCAGTTAAATTAATTTTAACATCTGATTGCAGTAAATATTGTACATAGTTCATTAGATAGAAAACTGCAATTGCCATTAAAATATCCACAAAGACTGTAAGTAAAAACGGAATATTCTTTAAATTTTTTGTTTTCATCATATAGTAATCCTTTCTGCAGATGAAAGATGCTTTAAATAGTATCAGTATATCATCGATATAATTCAGAGGCAATAATATAAGCCAAAAATATATTTAAAAATGATTATTAATTTATATAAAAAATAAAATTAAAAATAAACTGGATTTATGTCTTTAGATAAATTTATTTTGAAAATTTATATGGAATTAGGGAAGGAGTTTAAATATAAAGTTTCGAAAGGTTTATTTATATAAAATAATCATAAAGTATATGATGATTGTTTTTAAATAATCATATACTTTATGATTAATATAATTATAAATAACAATACCTAAGTTATAAGTTATTTTTAGGCAAAGATATAATATAATAATTTTATTATTCACATATGCTATAACGATTTTTTCCAGCTGCTTTTGATATATACAGAGCTTTATCAGCTTTAGAAAATAAATCTTTATACGATTTAATTGAATTATTAACAAAAGCAATGCCAATGCTTAGTGTTATTTTATGATTATCTTTCACTTTTATTTTACTTGTATCATTTAAAATATTATTAGTAGCTTTGATTACTAAATCATTTGTTAATGATTTTATAAATATCATAAATTCATCTCCACCAATGCGAGCAACTATATCTTTATCACATGTGTTTTGTAGTAATATTTTTGATACAGCAACTAAAACTTCATTCCCCTCTAAATGTCCAAAAGTATCATTTACAGTTTTAAAATCGTCAATATCAATAACTAATAGAGCATCACTAGTTTTTTTATCAGAACTACAGAAGTACTCTTGTATAAAGTTTTCTGATACTCTTTGATTGTATAGTTGTGTTAGTGGGTCACGTTGAGCTTGATTAATTAAAATTTCTAATTTAGATTTATCTTCAGTTATATCTTTCAAAACACCAATTGTTTTGATAGGATTATGGTCACTATCATAGATAACTGAACATTGAACACGAATCCATCTCCATTCATCTCTAGTTAATGAGTTTAATTGTCTTATTTCAATTGTCTCTCTAAGGTTTCCACGAAGTACTTCTAGTAATTTGCCAATATCATCAAGATGAATGATTGCTCCAGACTCTAACAATTTAGAATAATTTTTTGTTTCAAAGTTTTCTAATTCAATTTTCTTGTCAATTTCTACACGTTGGTACTTTATAAAATTATCATTTCCAATGTCATATTCAAACATAATGTCTGTAATATTTTGTAGAGCAATACGATAGCGTTCTCTTTCTAATTTTAGTTCAGATTCGATATTTTTTAGTTGAGTGATGTCAGTAATAATACTATTAATTTTTACTACACCGTCATTATTTAATGATTTCATTCCAGAATCCAATACCCACATTAATGTTCCATCTTTTTTGCGTATTCTATATTCAGTTGAATATGTAGTTCCATTCGCAAAACATCTTTCACAATCTCCTAGTGCTTTAGGCAAGTCTGGTGGATATACAGCTCCTACTGCGGTACCACCACTCATTTCGATAAACTCATCATAGGTATATCCCAATATTTTAGGCAATCCTTCATTAACATAGAAAAAGGAGAATGTATCATCATCATTGCTACCCTTTAATCCACCATTGATATTATTTGTAATCATTTCAATAACTTCTGTTTTTTCTTTTAACAATCTTTGTAAATAATCATAACTTTGTGTTCCAATTTTAGTAGGGAAGTATTCATCAATTTGCATTTCACCATAAGGATTTGATATATGCATGTGTTTTACTAGTAATCTTTCTCTATCTTCAATTATCTCAAATGTGCAACGTTGATTTACTTCTAAGACCATTTGTGCATTTTCTTTAGTACTAACAGTATATTTTCCTAATACCATACATCTATTTTTATCTTCACTTACAATTTCAAATATATCATTACTTATATCACAAGAAGGTACTTCATTTTGACCTGCATAAAAATAATCTTTTATTTCATTAAAAGAAGTGAGAAATTCCTGTTCTCCTGGTCCAATCCATGTGATATCTTTAGAAAGGTGTTTTAATATTTCATCAATATCTCTATTTACATAAAAGTTTATTATAATATGTTTTGCAAATTTAGGTGCTTTTTTTAGGAGTATACTCATGATATTCCCCCTTTCTTTTTATTATACATCTCAGTTATATTATACATTAATATACTTAAATTAAAAATGTTGTTAAACAGTGTTTTATATAAGTATATCATCATAAATTCAAAATTTTTTACTATATCAACAATATAACTTAATGAAAGATACTTACATTTATAAAATACTTTGAAAAATTTATTTAAATATATTAGTTTCTTTAAAATAAAGTGTTTTGGATTAGACTTCTGTTAAATTTTTTATTTTATTTATATCTATATACATACCTTGTGCAATAGCTCTTCCGTCAATTGCATATAGATTACATTGTGTATACATAACCGTAACAATTTGACCATCGCGCTTTATAAATCTATATAAAAAAGGTTCAATTTTATTTGTATCAATCATTTCCAAACTCTTTTTATAAATAAAGTCTAAATCGTCTGGATGAACAATTGCTCTTAAGTTACCACCCATCTCACCAAAAAATTGTTCTTTTGTATAACCTATAATATCAAACATTTCTTCATTCATATAAGTAATAATCATATCACCAAATAAATCATAACGAATTATACCTACAGGTAACATTGAATAAAATTGTGATAAAATATTACTTTCATCAAGATGAGTGTTTGTCATTTTAGGTATAGAATATGATTCAAACTCATTTATATAGCCAGCTGTTTTAATTAAGTCTAGGTTTAATTTTTTTAAAAGCAATCTATTTTCTGAAATTATACAATTTGCACTAAAATAGAAATTACTATACTTTTGATATTCAGCAGACTCATCTGATAAAACAGCTTCTCCACTAATTAATAATAAATTTGAGTCAGTATCATGTGGAGTTATACTTTTATAAAGAATAGAAAATTTTTTACCTTTAATATGTTTCTCAAAGTGTTCTATTATTTTAGCAAAAGATGTAATTTCCATTTTGCTGTAAAAGTCAGACCATTGAATATCTTCAGTTACATTTGATTTTAGTTTTTTCATGTCTTGCATAATAAAAAATTCATCAAATATCTTTTCTACTAAGGATTTTCCTATATCAGAATATTTTATAAACATTTCTCCTGAATTATTTTCTTTAGATAGTAATTTTTCAAATTGAGCACATTCCATAGGTTTTGCATAATAATAACCTTGAGCAATATCGCAATTTATACTTTTAATAAATTCTACATGTTGTTCTGTCTCAACACCTTCACACACTGTAAGCATTCCAAGAGCTCTTGCAATATTTATTATAGAGTATAAAATTGTTGCATTTTTGAAATCATTCAAATTATGAGATAAAAATATTCTATCAATTTTGATTACATCAAAAGGTAGATTTTGCAACATACCAAAAGATGAATATCCAGAACCAAAATCGTCCATAGATACAGAAAAACCATAAGAACGAAGCTCATTTAACTGTTGAATAATAGTATTTGTATTTTCTAGCAATACATTTTCTGTGATTTCAATGCTGAAATTTGATGTAGAAACACTATACTTTTCGGTAATTCCCTTTAGCATACTTGGAAAATTAGGATTAAAAAAGTGAAGACGAGAAAAATTACAACAAATTGGAACAAAAACATCATTGTTATCAATCCATCTTCTTATATTTTTGCAGTTTTCTTCAAATAAATATAAATCTAATTCTGTTATTAAACCAAATTGCTCAAATAAAGGTATAAACTTATCTGGAGTAAGAAGTCCTTTAATTGGATGTCTCCATCGAGCAAGAGCTTCACATCCTACTATAGTATTGTTTTTTATATTATAGAGTGGTTGATAAAATGCTTCAATTTGTTTAGTTTGTAAAGCATGTGATATTTCGTATAAAAATTCTTTATCATTTTCCAATTTGTTATAAAAATTATTATCATCAAAATCAAATGGTATGTATCTATTTTTACCTTCTATTTTGGCCTTTTTTAAAGCACTGTATACTTGATTGAAAATCACTAAAGTAGTTACATTTGGTTCGCCATCCCAAATAGTACTACCAATACTAAATGTAACATTAGAGTGTATTTCTTTTTCATTAGGAAGTTGTACTTTTAATTCTCTAGCACTCTTTATAATGGTTGTACCTATATTATCTAGTTCTTCATTTGATATATTAGGAATTACAATTAAAAATCCTTCACCTTTTAGATAAGCAACTATTCCATTTGATTCTGGAATAAAGTACAACAGTTCTTGAGTTAGGTTGATTAATAGATTTTCTCCAACCAAGTATCCATATATATCATTAAATAATTTAAAGTTATCAATATTTAATAACATAACTCCAATATGTATATTTTTTGAAATACAGTCATCAATATATTGGTATACAAACTCCCTGTTTGGTATTTTAGAAAAAAAATCTATTTCATTTGAGATTTTTAATTTATAATCTCTATTATCTAATTCATTAGCTAATAGTTCTACCTTTTTATTTAACATTTTTATATAATCATAATTTTGCATGGTATTCCTCCATAAGATATTTGAAATTTTGACGATAAATATATTTATGCTAAAAATATTTAAATGTTAATTTATAAATAATTTGACTAATCTATTTTTAATAAGTATTTCAAACTTAGATGTATCAACTTACTTGTTATAATATTAAAAATAAAAATTTTTTAGTCTAGTAATAATCTTAGATAAAATTAGTTAATTATTAAGTTCGAGTATTGAAAGATTTCCTTTTTGAATGCAATTATATCATATTTTTTTATAAATAGATAGATTGCAGATTATGCAGTTGACACTATAGAACTCATTATAGCTAATATTAATTTTAATAATTTTATGAATAAATAATTTATTTATAATTAATTTATTATAAATAAATTCGTATCATAGCAATGATTTCATATACTTAATTTCAGTTATTTGAATTAAGTCTAATTTTATATTTTTACCATAATAAATATTAACTTACTAAATCAATAAAATGATAATTTATAGAAATTTATTTTAATATAAAAAATCTTGTAAAAAAGACATAATATCTATAGGTGTAAAAAACTACAAATCTAAAAATGTTGTTTATAAAGATTAAAATTAGAAATATTATAATAGGAAAATAAATAGATTTTAATGGGTGATTACAGATTACTTATTTTCGTATCCTTGTTTTAGAGGTATTTTTAGTATATTCTAAAACTATAGTTATAGATAGAAACATATAGATTATAAAATAAAAATAAGATTATGGAGGATTTTATTGTATAAATGAAAGATTACTATAAAATAGGAGAGATATCTAAAATATATGGAATTGGAAGAGATTCATTAATGTATTATGAAGAAATAGGTATTCTAAAGCCAGTTAGAGATGTAAATGGATATAGAATGTATAACATATCAGATATATGGAAACTAAATTTAATAAAAGAGTTTAGAAGTTTGAATTTTCCAATGAAAAAAATAAAAGAATATTTAGATGATAGAAGTATAGAGTCTACAAAGAGCATTTTAAATGAAGAGTTAGAATTAATTGATAAAAAAATATTTGAACTTATAAGTCATAAGGAAAATATTATAAAAAGATTAAGTTCAATTGAAAGTGTAATTCAAAATACAAAAATAGATGCGATAGAGGTTGTATATATAGAAAAAAGAAAAGCTTTAGAGTTAAATGCTGATATAAAAAGAGATGAGGATTTTGATTTTTTGATTCAAAAATTACAAAAAGAATACGAAGATAGATTTAATATACTTGGAAATAATAATATTGGTTCTGCTTTTTCTACTGAGGCAATCAGCAAAGGTATATTCAATGAGTTTAAATCTGTATTTTGTTTTTTAGAGAATAGTGAGGAAATATATAATATAGTTTTTGATGAGGGATATTATGTAACTTTAAACTATGCTGGAAGCAATTCTAATAATAAAATATATATGGAAAAGGTGTTTAAATTTATAAAAGAAAATAATTATAAAGTAATTGCTGCACCTATAGAAATATACAAGATAGATATACATGAGACTGGGATTGTAGAGGAATTTGTAACTGAAATTCAAGTACTTGTAACTAAATCGCTAGATTTCAACGAATTAGATGATAAATAGAGTGAAAAAATGCTAATTTGCCACCGATTTGCCACCGTATTATAAAATCGGTGGCAAATTATATTCTGAGACCTTCTAAAATATTTACTGTTTCACTTTCCATTTTATGTGTGACATGAGAGTAAGTATCCATTGTTGTAGTTATTTTACTGTGACCCAGACGCTTTTGTATATCTTTAATATTAGCACCATTTTCTAAAAGTAAAGTAGCATGTGTATGTCTTAAACAATGAAAATTGAAATCAATATTTAAATCTTTATTTATTATTGCTATTGCCATGTCAATATCACCATGAGTTACAAATGAACCATCTTTTTTTCTGCATACCCAATTATATTCTGTTTTTTTATACCATTTTCCTATTTTAACTTTCTGCTTCTTTTGATTTAGTTTTTCATCTTTTAATATTTTAGATAGAGTATCACCAATTTTAATATCTCTTATTGAAGAATTTGTTTTAGGGGGAGCTAATTCAAAATTGGAATCTTTTTTCCTTACTAAGTTTCTTCTAATTTTAATTATATTATTTTCTAAATCTATATCTTCCCAAAATAAGCCTAATACTTCACCTTTTCTCATACCTGTATAAAACCCAATCATCAAAGGAATATAGGCATTTGTCCCAACTGGAAACTTATGTAATATTGTATCAAAATCATTTAAGGTAATAGTTTTAACTTTATTACTAGTATTAGTTTTTACTAAGTTTTTAGGTATACTAACATATTGAACAGGGTTCTCTCTAATAAGTTTATATGGGTATACAGCCAATTTTAAAGAAGTGTTTAAAACACCATAAATCAATTTTAAAGTTCCTTTTGAGTAATTTTTTTCTTCACCATTTTCTGTATATTTTTCTTTTGATTTTATATTTAAAAATTCTTGAATAACAGCAGGATTTATAGATTTCAATTTATATTTTCCAAGACTTGGTTTAATATGATTTTCTATAGCCCTTTTATAATTACCTTGAGTGTAAAACTTGCAATTTAGAAGTACATATTCTTTGTACCAGAAGTCTAAATAATCAGATAAACTAATATTAGTTTCATCAAATACAGTACCAGAGTTTTCAAATTCATTTATTGCATCTCTTAAAGCTTTTTCAGCTTCTTTTTTAGTTTCTCCACCAACTTTTTCTACCTTTTTTCTCTTACCATCTACTATACTTGCATCAAAATAGTAATACCACTTCTTACCTCTTTTTCTAACTCCACCTTTCATAAAAATTTCTCCTCTCAAAAATATGCCTTAATTATATTTTATAACAGTTAAAGTATAAGTAAATAGCATTTAGGTAGAAAACTAGTAATAATTATTTTATGTGCTTATATTCAGATAAAAATATATAATTTTTGTTTTCGACAACATTTCTTATTTGTTTACTATATAATTTAATTAAAATGTATAAAGAGGGGGATATACAATAAAAGTTAAAGAATTATTAAAAATCAATATAAGTATTTATCATACATAAGTTTTATTTGATTAATAGGATTGTATGATATTAGTAAAAAATAGTAATTTTCCCAGCTGGTTATAGTTTCTCTACAAGCTGAAAATGGCATGATTACTGTATTTTTGATAAAATAGGTTTGTATGAAAGTGCAAAATGGTGTCCTATTTGGTGCTCAAATAAAAATAATAGCTTGTAAGAATACTTAAAGTGATTTATCTAAGTTTGACAGAATTATATTGGAATTGTAGAATAAAATAAATGGCAAGAGCTTAATACACCATAGGCAGATAAGACGTACGTGGCAAATGAAAAATTGTGGAGGTTATCGAGATGTCAAAAAGCAGAAAAATTGTGCGTGGTATCATATTAGTGGTATTGCTAATTTGTACTGCGTTTTTGGTATATTCGATTGTAACAGACCCGCTTGGAGAACACGATATTATGCTTGCGCTTGCTATTACAGCAGGATTTATCGCACTTGGAAATGATAAATATGGGAAAAAGTAAATTCCAATTTATTGGGCTGATTTAATGCCGCCTTTTTGGGATGAGAAGGCTAATAACGCAGATTAGGCGAATAAGATTGTAGGTGAATATGATGTTAGAACTAAGACTGCTAAACGATGATGATATATCGTTAGTTGAAAATTGGTTGAATAGGGAACATGTTAAAAGGTGGTATGAAATACCGCATCTGGGTGTTTCAATTAGTGATTGGATATATGAACTAAAAGAGCGCAATGGAGAATTTCAATGGCTAACACATCTTATTGTACTGTCTCAAGGGCGCCCGATTGGGTTATGCCAATACTATAAATGTGAAGATAGTAAAGATGAGGATTTTGGAACAATGCCCATATTGGGTTCATACGGAATTGACTACCTGATAGGAGAAGAAGCTTACCTTGGAAAAGGTTTGGGTAAGGAAATGATTACATTGCTTGTGGAAAAGGTGTTTTCTTTTCCGCATGCTAAGAGAGTTACCGCTGACATTGACAATATGAATAAGGCATCAGAAAAAACGCTATTATCATGTGGCTTTGCATTATTAGATGCTGAAAGTAGCCGTTATATTTTGTATAACAAATAGGCTGATTAAAAACTTAAGAATATTTACGCCTTATTGGTATAAGGTGCAATCACTATGAGTAGGGAAGAAGCAGAGTCAAAAGGTTATGTAGCTTGTAAAAGGTGTTATTAGTAGTATGAAGGATAGACTAGTGTTTAGCTAGTCTATTTTTATTTGATAAATTTGCACTATTTATTGTATTTCTTATTAACATAAATTTTTCTTATTTCTTTTTTCCATTTCTTTTTTCCCATAAATATCACATAAATATAAAAAATCTTCCTCTAATGCAATAGATAAGTCTACTATTGTAGATATTGTTATGTCTTTATATTTACCATTTTCTAGCTTTGAAATTTGACTCCTATTCCAACCTAATTTTTCTGCCAGCTCTAATTGTGTCATTCCTTTGTGTTTTCTTAATTTTCTTAACATTTAATTTAACCTCACTTTTAATTATTTTTATAATTAATAGTTTGTGTAGTTTTTTGTAATAAATGTGCTTGAGTAGCACGTTTTTTGTTGGAAATTTGTGCTAAAATATAAGTAAGAAATAACTCTATCTAGTTAGAGGAAATATAAGAAAAGTAATTCCAAAAGACCAGTTTAATTTTATTCAATTTGCAATGAAGCTTAAAAAAAGGTAGATTCTAACTATTTTAACGAACGTAAGTTCTTGTATGGGCTAAAGAAGGGGTGGTAGTATGCAAAATGATAAAGAAAGACTTGTTGCTATTATAAGAATGTTAAAAGCTGTAGATAAGAAAAGTTATGAAAGTTTTGTAAAGATTATAATGTTTTTTTATGAAAAATCAGATACCAATTAAATATAGTGAAAATATTAATTTTATAAATAAAAAATACATTAACTTAATAGCAATGTATTTTTTATTTATGCTTATTTATTAGAGAATCAAGTATTTTTAGAACTGCATTTCTATCATCTTTATCTAATTTGTATATTATATCAACTAATTCTTTTACTTCATCATCTTTTTCATTTGAAATATTTTTGTTTCTACCCAATAGGTAATCTGTAGATACATCAAAAAAATCAGCTATTTTATTTAGTGTAACTTTATCAGGAAATCTATTATTAGTTTCATATTTTGATAGCGCTGAATAACTTATATTTATTTTGTTTGAGAGTTCTTCTCTACTTAAATTCATATTTTCTCTTAATTGTTTTATTCTATCTCCAAAATCCAATTCAATCACCTCGCTTAAAAAAGAGTTTAGCACATAATGTCCAAAAAAAATAAAAAAAAGACGAAATGGATAAAAAATATTGACATTGGACAAAATGTCTTATATAATTAAATTAATCAATTGGACGAAACGTCTAAAAGGAGTTGGTAAAATGAAAAATAATCTACTAAAATTTAGATTAAAAAATAAAAAAAGTAGAAATGAAATGTCTAAAATACTTAAAATGCAAGCTACATATTATGCAAAGATAGAGAATGAGATAAGAAATCCGAGTTATAATTTTCTTTGTAAATTTAAAAGAGCATTCCCAAATGAAAGTATAGATGAGCTTTTTTTTAAAAATAAAATGGACTAAACGTCTAATTGATAACTTATATTTTTATTATACAGAAGAGAGGGTGAAATTTAAATGTCATACCAATACCAAAATATATATCAAAAAGCAAGAGAAAATACCAATCTAACACAAGAAAAAGCATCTGAACAACTAGATATATCTGTAGAGAGTTTAAGAGCCTACGAAAATGACAAGAGAATACCAAACAATCAAATAGTAGCAAAGATGGTTTCTATTTATAACAATAATTTATTAGGTTATGAACATGTTAGAAGGACTACAGAAGCAGGAGTAATGTTTTTACCAAAGTTAGAAATGAAAAGTCTTTCAAGTATAACTCTAAAGTTGCATAAAGAAATTAAAGATTATCTAAAAAAGGAAGATGATTTCATAGATATAGTTGAAGATGATGTAATTGACGAAGAGGAAGAAGAAATTTGGGATGATGTTATGCAAGAATTAGAAGATATTTTTAAATCAATTTTAATTTTGAAACTTTCAAAGAAAACAAAATAGGAAGGAGAAAATTGTATGAATAACTTAGTTTTAATAAATGATAAGAAATTGCAAATTAAAGAGTTTAAAGGCGAAAGAGTTGTGACATTTAAAGAAGTTGATTTGATTCATGAAAGAGTAGAAGGAACAGCAGGAAGAAATTTTAGAGAAAATAAGAAACACTTCATAGAAGGTGTGGACTATTTCTTTGTTAAACCATCTGATATTGGGAACAACGAAATTCGTCGTTCTGAAATAAATAACTCTGGAACATATTTAATAACTGAAAGTGGTTATCTAATGTTAGTAAAATCTCTAACAGATGATTTAGCTTGGGCAGTACAAAGAGAATTGATTAATAACTACTTTAGAGTAAAAGAAAATGAACAACTAAAGTTACCAACTACATATAAAGAAGCATTGCAACAGTTATTAATAGAAGTTGAAGAAAAAGAACAATTACAATTAGAAAATCAAGTAATGAAACCAAAAGCAGACTATTTTGATGCTTTAGTAGAAAGAAATTTACTAACTAATATAAGAGATACATCAAAAGAACTTGGAGTAAAAGAAAAAGTATTTGTTTTATGGTTAATAGAGAAGAAATATTGTTACAGAGATTTAAAAGGAAAGATAAAACCTTATTCTAATAAGATGCAGTACTTTGAACTGAAAGAATTTACAACGCCATACGGACATTCAGATACTCAAACATTAATAAATCCAAAAGGAAGAGAAACGTTTAGATTATTACTTATAAAAGATGGCTTAGTAAGAGAAAGAGAATGTCAGATAACTTTATTAGGTTAAAATTGAAAGTACTTTGAAAATTAAAAATTATGGAGGTAGTTACAATGAGCGAAGATATATTCTATGGTATAAAAAATACTCTTGATGAAATAGCAGAGGTTCAAATTAAAAATAAACAAGGCGTGTTAAAAGAAGTTGGAATGTTAATAAGTGGTGATGATAACTCTTTTATTACTCATTGTTTAGATGAAGATTTAATTAAGT
This sequence comes from Clostridioides sp. GD02377, assembly GCF_045899875.1. NCBI lineage: Bacteria > Bacillati > Bacillota > Clostridia > Peptostreptococcales > Peptostreptococcaceae > Clostridioides > Clostridioides sp. GD02377. Next base: position 6,150 of record NZ_JBJODA010000030.1, on the reverse strand, counting down.
TTTACATAGAAGATGAAGAAGTATTGACAATAGACAAAGATAATCACTTATTATACATGCTTGATGCACTATTTTATAACTTTCTTGATAAGTAATAAATACAGAATATTCTTGAAATGGTGGTGGAGAAATTGGGTAATATATCTAACTTTAATTTAGATAAGCAAGAAGATAAAAGTTTTAATGACCTAGATAATATATCTATTTGTTTTTCAGAAAGTATTCGTAAAGTTGTAGAAATGAATTTAAACAACTATAAAAAGAAAATCTCAAAGTACTTAAATGAAACTTCGAAAATAGAATTATTAGAACCAAAAGAATTAACAATTATAGTAAGCAAAGGTTATCCAGATTATTTAATGTCTGTTGAAGAAGCAAGTAAGAGATTAAAGATAGATAAAGGGTTTGGATATGAGTTAATAAAAATGGGACTTTTAAAATCTGTTGATGTAGGAGCGACTAAAGTTTCTAGTTATGAATTAGATGATTTTATAACTAGAAATCAAGGAAAAAACATCAAAGAAATGCTTAGAGAAATGAAAGAAATTAGAGAGGGGGTGATTTAAATGACTCTAAGATGGTTTCTAAGATTTTGCAAAAAACACAAGAAAGTACCTACACTACGCTTTTATGCAGAGTGTGTAGCTTATATGGAAGAATGTAAGCAAAGAGGACTTGAACTTTAAGGGGGATTGAAGATGGAAGTAACTAAAAGATTTTTAGAATATAAGATACAGGCTCTAAATGAGAGGATAGAATTTAAAAAGTCAATTGGATATAAGTGTAGAGCAGATGAAAAAGAATTAGGAGCATATGAGGATATTTTGCTTATGCTAAATTCAGAAATTGAATCAATAGGGGGGGTGGAAAATGAAGAGTAGACAAGAATTAATCAAAAATATAGAAAAATACAGAAAAGCACAATATTTAATATATTTAGATATAGTACAAAGGGCATGGGCAGATAGAAGTCTTACGACAGATGAACAAGACAGAATTAAGCATGAAGCATATGCAGAGTACAAGAGAATAGAAAAAGATACCGAAGAAGCAGAAGAACTACTAATGAGAGAAGAATTTGAAACAGATAGACCATTAAGTGTTCAAATAATGTAGAAAAGAGCCATAGCAGTGGCTCAATTCAAAAACATACTAAAATTTAATTAGCTATATTATAGCACAAGGGGGAAGAAATGAAAACTAGAAATGAGATAATTAAAGATTTAGAAGATAGATTATTTTTTTCACAGTTTACTATAGTTGATGAAATTGATTTGGATGAAAGGTTTGGAGAAATATCAGCCTTAAAATCTTGTATAGAAAAACATGAAAAAGGTTGGACTTTAGAACAATTTAAGAATCATTTAGAAAAATATGAATCAGAAGAAATGTATGGAGATTATGTAAATGGCTTTATGTCAGTTTTAAGAAGAAATATAAAAGATATGGAGGGGTTGGAAAATGAATAATAAGGCTTTAGAATTAGCGACATGTACTTTAGAGTCAGGTCAAATACTTGATTATACAACAGTAAAGAATTATCTAGTAAGTGGTAGCGGAAATGTAACAGACCAAGAAGTTCTAATGTTTATAGAATTATGCAAGGCTCAGAAACTAAATCCTTTTATAAAAGAAGCATATCTAATAAAGTTTGGTAATTCACCAGCAAATATAGTAGTTGGTAAGGATGTATTTGTAAAAAGAGCAAATAAAAACCCTAACTTTGAAGGTATGAAAGCTGGGATAGTAACTGTAAATAAAAATGGAGAAGTATTTGAAAGAGAGGGTAGTTTAAAGCTACCACAAGAGACGTTAATTGGAGGATGGTGTGAAGTATCAGTAAGGGGTATGAAGTTCCCTATAAAGTCTGTAGTGTCTTTAGAAGAGTATTCAAAGAGCCAAGCTACTTGGAAGCAAATGCCTTGTGTAATGATAAGAAAATGTGCAATTGTTACAGCTTTAAGAGAAGCGTTCCCAGAGGATTTACAAGGATTATACGATAGTGCAGAAATAAAGACTGTACTCGATAAATTACCTCAAAAGCCTATTGAAATAGGTAAGGCAAGTCCATCACAAAAACAAGGAATACTTAAATTAGCATCAACGAAAGGTTTATATGATTATGAGAATAAAAAAGATACATCAAAGTTAGAAGAATTTTGTGAGAGTAATGGATTTGATTTAAAAGAACTAAAATTTGAGGAAGTAGATGAATTAATTGAATTACTAAGTGAATATGAACCAAAAGATGATTTTATAGATGCTGAGTTTGAGGAAGTAAAAGAGGATGAAGTAGAGATAAAAGAAGAAATTGAAAACAAAGATGGTCAAATGAGTATGGAAGATACTATGAATTTTGATTAAGTAGGTGAGTCACCTTGAAATATACAATATTAGGATTCAGTCAGAAAAAGGCAGTAGAATTAGGATTAAACACAAAGGATTTACTTATATTGAGATGGTTTGTAGATTTTCTAGGTAGTGGCAGGATGGCAAGAAAACTTATTAATGGAATTGAATATTATTGGGTTGATTATTCTGGGGTTATTAAAGAGCTACCAATTCTTTATACAGAGAAGCATGACACTATTTATAGAGTACTCAAAAAGCTAGATAAAATAGGTATATTAGAACATGCTACATTAAAGCAAGGTGGTACATGGAGTTACTATAAATTAGGATATAGGTACATAGAGTTGATTAGTGATAGTTATCAACAGGTCAGAAATAAATCCGACTGCTCGGATATAAATCCGAACCACTCGGATAAAAATCCGACCCAAACGGATATAAATCCGGAACGAAAAACCCATCCACTATATCCTTCTACTATACCTTGTAACCAAACCAGTGAGGTGGAGGAAAAGAAGAAAATAATTGAAGAAATGACGCAATTAAAAATAAGTAAAAATATGTGTAATACAATTAAAGATTGGGATATAGAAAGGCTTTTAGTAGCTATAGAAATATATAAAGAATGTGATGGTAAAAGTTTTAAATATCTGAAAACAGTCTACAACAATGATGATAACTTTAGAAAAAATAAAAGTAAAAATATCTCAGAGACAAAAAAGACTAAGTTTCATAATTTTAATGAGACATTTACTAAGTACACCAGTGATGAATTAGACGACATTATTAAGAAAAGCCAGAAGGAGAAATTCAGTTAAGTTAAATAATCTAGGGAGTAATTATACAATACTACTTCCTAGAAGTTAAATAAAAATAAATATATTGGAGGAATAGAAATGATAATAATTAGAAGTCAAGATAGATTAGATTTAATGAAAGTCAATAGAATTGAAGTGAATAGAGAGCAAGTATATGCAGTATTTGAAGGAGAATCGAATTTTAGAGAGATAGGAAAATATAAATCAGAAAGAAGAGCCATTGAAGTATTAAACAGAATACAAGATGCTATTATTGCAGGAACTAAGTTTGACATTATAAATAAAGATGGAGTTAGGTATTACAAAGAAAAAGTGTTTGAAATGCCAATTGAATAAGGAGGATTAAAATGTTTAAAGTTGATAGATATTTTAGTGGTTCTGTTGCAAATAACATATTTGAAGATGATTTGACACTTAGAAGTTACATGGCATTATATTGCTGCATCTATGGAGTAATAGAAGATGGAGAACTTGTATTTCCAACTTCTGAAAAAATGTTAATAGAGTTTGATGTTGAAAGAAAAAGAAAAAAGATAAAAAAAGGTTCAAAAATAAAGCTGATTAATACTAAAACTGGCAAGGAAAAAATATTTAATTCTATAGATAGTGCAGCATGTTTTTTAAGATTAAAACATCAGTCAGTTTATCAAGCAATAAGAAATAAAAGTCAAACTAGAAGTGGGTGGAGAGCTGAATATGTTGAGGAGGAATAATGGAAGTTTCAAGAACGGAATACACAATTAAAAGAGCAAAAGAGCTATATAATGATGGCGAGGAAATATTAATCGCTATAGACAAGGCTAGAGAAGAATATGAGGAGATGTTGAAAAATGAATATTTTAACTAGTATTACATTAATAGTAACTAGTTTTATGGTTGGTAGGATTTATGAATACAGAATTTCAAATGAAGATAATGAGATAGATTCAAAGTTACTTTTAGATGTTTTTAATGAAATTAGTGAGTTAAGAGAAGAAAATAAAACTCTTAAAGAGAAATTACAAGAAAAGGAGTCACTATTTATTAATAGGCTGATAGATTTTTTACATAATAAACAGGTGTGTGAATGTTGTATTTATGACTGCAAGATTAATAATATTGAATATGATTGTGAGGATGGTATTAAAAAGTGGCTTGATAGCGAAGAACTTATATTTGAATAGAAGAAATATCTAACAAAAACAGTTTAGAGAGTTGCAAAATGTATTTTAATATAAATTATTGTTGAAGTGTTTTGCGACTCTCAAAAACGAAATAAAGGAGGATTTAAAATGAAAAAATATAAAATTAAGTTTGAGGAAAAAGTAAATTTAGAACATGAAATTATAATTGAAATACCAGAAGAAGTAAGCATAAATGACATTTGCCATTGTATAGAGCATAAATGTCAAAGAGTATATGATATAGCAGATTATATAAAAGAGTTTAATGGGAGACAAATAGACTTTGTAGAAGATACTTGTGGAGAGACTGAAATGTTAGTTGAATCATTTAGGAATTATAAGGAGTGATTTTATGAAACGAAGAAGATGCAGTTGGTGTGGCAAACTATTTTATCTTGATGAAGAATCTAAAGGTGTTTATTGTTGTAAAGGATGTAGAAAGAAGGCTAAGAAGGTGAAAAAATGAATAAGGTTTTAAATTGGCCAGGCGGAAAATGGAGCGTGGCACATAACATAATAGGCATACTTCCAAAACATGATATATATTTAGAACCCTACTTTGGGAGCGGAGCGATATTTTTCAATAAAGAAGCATGTAATACAGAGATATTGAATGATGCAGATAAACAAATTGCAAACCTATTTAAATGTATAAGAGATAATCCTGTAGAGCTGGCAAATGCTATATACTTTACTCCATATTCAAGAGATGAGTATATAAATTGTACTATTTTTGAAACTGATAATGATATAGAAAAAGCTAGAAAATTTATAATAAGAACAAATATGTCTAGAGCTGGATTACAAAGATATAAGACTGGATGGAAACATGCAGGTCCTAAAGAGAGTAAAAAATGCTTTCAAAAAGTTGTAGGCAAATGGAATAAGTTACCTCAAACTATTTTAGATACAGCTATAAGGCTAAAAGATGCAGAAATAGAAAATAGAGATGCAATAGAGTTAATAAAAAAATACAACAAAAATGATTGTTTAATATATGCAGACCCTCCATATCTATTAAAAACAAGAAGTCAAAAAATGTACAATATAGAAATGGAAACAGAAGAAGAACATGAAAAATTACTGAAAGTGCTTTTAAATCATGCTGGTCCTGCAATAATAAGTGGATATGATTCTAACTTGTATAATTGCATGCTCAAAAATTGGAATAAGTTAGAGTTTAAGTCACATGCAGAACAAGGCAGATTAAGAAAAGAAGTATTATGGACCAATTTTGAAACTACTAAACAACTTAGTTTATTTAAATAATAGGAGAGAGTAATGAAGATTAATTTTACAATAGATGGAGAACCAAGGGCAAAGGCACGACCTAGAATGAGTACAGAAACTGGTAAAGCATACACAACCGAACAAACTGTACTTTATGAAAACTGGATTAGACTTATGTATAATTCTACAGTAAAACACTTCTTTGAAGGCAATGTTAAAATGATGGTTATTTGTTACTTTGACATTACTAAAAAAGATAGAGAAGCACTAAAGAAAAATAAGGTAAATACTAAAGCGTATAAGGATGCTATAGCTAAAGTAGAAGGGTTGATAAGACCAAGTAAAAAACCCGATTTAGATAATATAATCAAGTCTGTAGCTGATAGTTTGAATGGTATAGCTTATAAAGATGATTCTCAAATTGTAGAAGTAGTGAGTAAGAAATATTATAGTGATAAGCCAAGAGTTGAAGTTGTACTAGAGGATATTATATAAAAAGAGTCTAAATAAAAGTCACAATAAAATTATTAATATACTCTATAAAAAACGATACTAATAAAATTAAACAAATCCATATAAAGATATGC
>NZ_JBJODA010000029.1:0-33603 GCF_045899875.1 Clostridioides sp. GD02377 | reverse complement strand
TCATTAACAGAACTTATAAGTATATCTATTCCTACCTTAGCTACAAATATAGCCACTACAACTGATGCAATTGGGTCTAAAGGCTTAAAACCTAAAATAGAACCTCCTATCCCTATAAAAGCAGCTACTGAAGATAATGCATCTGACCTATGATGCCAAGCATCAGCTTTTAAGGCTGGAGAATTTATCTTTTTAGCAACTTTTATTGTTATTCTATATTGATACTCTTTTATCAAGATTGAAATAACTGATACAACTAATGGTAATATTGATGGAACACTTAGTGCATCTAAGTTAAATAAAGATTTAATTGCCTCTATACCTATTGTTATAGAAACAAATATAAGTAATATTGATAATACGAATGATACCAATGTTTCTGCTTTCTCATGCCCATAATTATGTTCTCTATCTCCTGGTCTAGAAGATACATAATTACCTATTAATACTCCTATTGAACTTATGATATCTGATGCTGAATGTAAACCATCTGCAATCATTGCACTAGAGTTACCAATAACCCCAGCTATCATCTTAATTATTGTTAATGCTATATTCCAAAGTATTGATTGTATAGTTATTTTATTTGCTTCCTCATACCTTGTTTCCATTTTTATTCCTCCTTCTAAAACGACTCTAATATTATATCAAAAACATACATCTGGATATAAATTAAACTTACTATTACATGCAAATGTATACTCTTTACTTTCAATAGAGATTATCAATCTTCTATAAAATGAAAAATCACCTAGCTTAAGCTAGGCGATATATATTATACACTATTATTTAAATTTATGCTTCTTTTATTATCTCTACTACCATTTTAGCAGAATCATATAAATCTTTTATAGCTATATGTTCGCTTAATGTATGAGCATTTTTCATACCTATTCCTAAAGTTATAGCTTCGATACCATTTTTACTTAATATATTTGTATCACTACCTCCTCCTGTAGATTCAGTATGACCTTCTATACCTAAGTTTGAAAAAGCTTTCTTTGCAAGTTTTATTATTTCAGAATCCTCACTAACATCAATTGGAGTATATGCTCTGTTTACATCTATTTCAATTTGAGCTCCAAAATCTTTGGCAGCTTTTTCAAAAGTATCTACCATATGTTTAGTTTGAACATCCAATTTATCTTCTTTTAAACTTCTAGCTTCTGCAACTATATTAACTTCACCTGTTACTATGTTTGTAGCTGTTCCGCCGTTTATAATTCCTATGTTAGCAGTTGTTTCTTCATCTATTCTAAGTAAATTCATATTTTCTATTGCTCTAGCTGCTACCATTATAGCACTTATACCAGCTTCAGGCTCAAGACCTGCATGAGCAGTCTTTCCTAATATCTTAACATTTATTACATCTTGTGCAGGAGCTTTTACTATTATTTCTCCAGGAGAACCTCCACTATCTAATACAAAAGCATATTTAGAATCTATTTTTCCATAGTCTAAATTTTTAGCACCAACTAATCCACATTCTTCACATATAGAGAATACAACTTGTATATCAGTATGTTCTATGTTATTTTCCTTTATATATCTTAAGCCTTCTAATATAGCTGCTATACCTGCTTTATCATCAGAACCTAATATTGTAGTACCATCACTTTTTATTATTCCATTTGCTTCATCCACTATAGGTTTTACTCCTATACCTGGAGTTACTGTGTCCATATGTGAACTAAATAATATTTTCTTACCTTCTTTGTTTCCTTTTAATGTAGCTATTATATTGCCAGTTTCTCCATTTGTTTTTTCACCAGCATTATCTACTGCAACTGAACAACCTATTTCTTCTAATTTTTTAACTAATACTTTAGCAACATTCCCCTCTTTTAAAGATAAACTGTCTATCTGTATTAATTCAAGGAACTCGTTTAAAATTCTTTGCTCGTTTATCATAATTTTCCTCCATAATATAATAGGTATTTCAACATATATTGTAGTGTAATATTTAAATATTATCAATAGTTTTTAAGTTTTTATATTACTTTCATTAATTTATTTTAGTAAAATGAAAGTTAAAGCTAAATTCTTGCATTTTCATTATTTCTATCTGACTATATTTCTTTGTCTAGAATCTATAAAACATAACCAGTATCCTAAACTATTTGTTCTATTGTCACAAGCTTGGTATCTTAAGAATCCTGTACTTCCATTGTCTGGCTGTTCACTTCTATTTCCCGGAATAGCATATATATAATGTTTTCTTTTATTATATTCATCATATTGAACTCCAAATAAGTAATGTCTATATTTATATGAATTTAATACTGCATCACTATACATCGTATAATTCAACACATTTAAATATCCTAAATGTGGCATTGTATATCCACATAGAGTTGTAGGGTTTATCTCTATTTTCCACCATCTTGTCTTATCTATATAATCTGTCGCAAAAGGTTTTACTTCTCTAAAAAGTTTCAAACCTTTCTTTATTTGTCTAGGCATAAGTAATGTTCCAGCTTGTTTATTTCCACTATCTCCTTGACTTATTCCATTAGCTCTTTTTATTTTTTCAATATTATTTAACTCTTTTTGAGCTTTCTTTGATTTAGTAGGTTTTGAAGAAACGATAGCTTCTTCTTCTCTACTTATTTCAAAATCTTCTTCATCATCTTCGTCATATTCCTCATCATACTCCATATCTCTATATTCTTCTTGTGCTTTAACCTTATTATAATTTTCTATTTCCTTATAGTTATTAAATTCTTCTATTTCCTCATCACTAGAATCTTCTATATCCGTTCTTGCTTTTAACTCTCCCTCTTCAACATCTTCATCATCTTCCCAATAATCTTCATACTCATCTTCATCATATTCTTCTATAATATATTCTTCATCGTCATTCCCTTCTTCTCTATCACTCTCTTCCTCAGCGTCTAACTCTTCATATTCTTCGTCTTCTTCCAATTCTTCATATTCTTCTTCATATTCTTCTTCTATCTCTTGGAATAATATGTCCTCATAATTTTCAATCTTATTTCCTTTAAATCCAATTAAAGGTATATTTCTTTCATACAATAACGCAATACCTTTTATCTCATCATCGTAATCTTCTAAATCTAAAACAAATTCACCTCTTCCTTGTTCATTTAAAATTATATTTCCTAAGTCTATCAATCCATGGTCACCTTTTATTGCCACTGCTTTATACCCATCTTTAACATATTTTAGATTTTCTACATATAATGCAATAATTGCTTTTTCATCATTTACTTCAACTTTTGCAAAAGCTTTTGGCAGTACTCGTTCTTTGTATCTAAAGTTTATGTCTTTAGCTTCTAGTATTATATAGTCTCTTTTAAACTTTCTTTTAGAACCCACTGCAATCCCCCCTTAACACAGTTTCTCTAAACAATATATGTTGATAAAATAAAAAAAAGTACCTTCTATTTAGAAGATACTTTTGTATTTATTATATTTGAAAGAACTGCAAACTCTTCTATACTAAGAGTTTCGCCCCTTCTTTTTTCGTCTATATTAGCTTCTTTTAATATTTCTCTTATTTCATCTTTATTAAGAAAACCAAGTCCTCCCAACGAATTGAGAAGAGTTTTTCTTCTTTGTCCAAAAGATGCTTTTACTGTTTTAAAAAATAGTTCTTCATTATGAACATTATATTTTTTTTCAGCTCTTACATGTAGACCTATAACTGTAGAATCTACATTTGGTTGTGGTATAAACATATGTCTTGGAGCTTTTGCTACAATCTCTGTTTCACAATAATATTGAACAGCTATAGATAATGCTCCATAATCTTTAGTGCTTGGCATAGCATTCATTCTATCTGCAACTTCTTTTTGAACCATGACCACTATATCTGTTACAGGTATATCTTCTTCTAAAAACTTCATAACTATTGGGGTAGTTATATAGTATGGGAGGTTTGCCACAAGCTTAACTGGCCCACCATTTAATTTATCTTTTATTAGTTCTTGTATATCTACTTTTAATATATCTTTGTTTACTACTTCTGTGTTATCTAAATCTGACAATGTGTCTTTCAGTATAGGGATTAAATTCCTGTCAATTTCTATAGCTACTACTTTTTGTGCTACTTTACCCATTTCACGAGTAAGTGTACCTATACCAGGCCCCACTTCTATTATATTATCGCCTTCTTTAATTCTAGCTCCAACCAGTATTTTATCAATTATATTACTATCTATCAAAAAATTCTGACCTAGAGACTTTGAAAATTTAAAATTATATTTTTGTACTACTTCTTTTGTTGCACTATGTGAAGATAGTCTATCCATTATTTACTCCTTTTAACTTATTTTAAGATTTAATTTTTTTAATTATACATATTCGTATGTATTTAAAATAAAGTATTTATTAGAAATATTTTATCTTAAATTAACCTGTGATTTTACATCCATTTTATATAATATTTTTCACATACTAAATATTACACTTAGAGCTGTTTTAATGCATCTATAAATTCTTCTCTTTCAACTCCATAATTATTCAATCTATTTAAAAATTGTTTCGCGTTTCCATATCCAATTCCAAGTATTTTGCCAAGTGTATCTCTTCTAAGTGATGCATCTTCATTGCCTATAAGACCATTTCTAATTAAATCAACTTGTTTAAATTCATTTCTTTTTTCTGTATTTTCAGTTCTGACTTTATTTAAAGCAGCTATTATACTTTTAGGAGTAGCATTTTCAATACCTATATCTCCATCTTTTTTAGCTTCTTCTCTTGGTAGAAATGCATGTTTACATCCTGGAACTTCTGATGCTATTTTTTTTCTTATTTTTTCACCTGCAAAGTCTGGGTCTGTAAATATTATAACACCACGTCTCTCATTAGCAGATTTTATACGCTCCATTACACCTTTTGGAAATCCAAATCCACCTGTAGTTATAAGTTCTGCATCTATTGCTCTCTTAACTGCTGTAACATCATCTCTACCCTCTACTACGATTATTTCTTTTATCATATAAATTCACCTTTTATTCATTTTTAGTTTTTCTTTACATCTCTTTATTTTAAAGTTTTTATTTGATTTAATCAAGGTACTAAACTATTTATTTTTATTTAAAAACATATCTTATAAAAAAATCATTTTTATTAGGTGAATATAAACTTTGTCTTTTATAGCCTTCTTTCCAAGTATCATTAAAGATATTCTTCTGCATATTCAATCTGTAAATATATTTTCTTAATATTCATTATATCCTTCTGTCAATAGAATATTTATATATAAAAAAGTGAACTCCATCTATTAGAATTCACCTTTTTATATTTGTAAATTATCATTTTATTTTGGTATAGTCTATTTTAAGTTACTTTACTACAAGTTTAACTATCTTTTTCTGTCTTTCCATCATATTTTGATACCCATTTATTTAGTATAGCTTCTCTATTTCTTGCTGACAATCTTAAATCATTATCTATCATTTGTTCTAATGGCTTTTTAGGGAACCCCTCTGGTATCGGATTTCCTGTATCAATTGTAGTAACAGCAAAATTCTTAGAATACTCATTCATTACATCCTTACTTATAGCCCAATCTAAAAATACTTTTGAAGCTTCTTTTATATTGTCTTTTTTTACAAGAGCATTTGATTCTAATTCCCAGCCAGAACCTTCTTTTGGAAATACAACCTGCACTGGATAACCTTCCTCTTTTAATTTTATACCTCTATTTCCAAAAGATATACCTATGGGATATTCCCCTGAAGCTGCTGATATAGCTGGAGCTGAGCCAGATTGAGTATATACACCAATGTTTTTATGTAATTTATCCATATATTCCCATGCTTTTTCTTCACCCATTATTTGTATGAATGCTGATACGGTTAAATATCCTGTTCCCGCAGAGGATGGATTAGGCATAGATATTAACCCTTTATACTCTGGTTTTGTTAAATCTTCATAAGAACTAGGAATTGGTATATTTTTACCTTTTAATTCTTTAGTATTTACTGTTATACCTGTCATCCAGGCATCTATTCCAACCCAAGAAGGAACTTCCTTATCATCTTTAAAAACAGGATTTATCTTATCAAGGTCTTTTGGAGCATATGGTTCTAACATTCCTTGCTCATCTAAAATTATCAAACTTGTAGCTGCAACACCCCATAATACATCTGCCTGAGGATTATCTTTTTCAGCAAGTAGTCTTGCTGTTATGTCTCCTACTGATGCTCTAAAAACATTCAACTTAACATCTGGATATTTTTCTTTAAACGTAGTTAAATATGTATCTATACTATCTTCTTCAATTGCCGTATAAACCGTTAATTCTCCCTTTGACTTATTATCAGACTTCGAATTTGATGAAGCATCACTGCACCCCGTTATTATACTCAATAAAAGTGTTGATAATACTCCTAAAGAAACTAGCTTCTTAAATTTCATTTTTGCCTCCCCTAAGCAACATCTTTTTGTTGCCATTTTTGTGTGTTATTTCTTAATTTTTTTGTTACAACTTCGTATAAAAGTCTTACTACTATATTTGTTAAAAGCACTAATACTGCCATAGCAGCTGATGGCCCTATATATCCTATTTCATCTAACTTTAGTATTGATATTGATGCTGTCTGAGTCTGAGGAGCATATAAAAATATTAATGCTGAAACAGTAACCATTGAATTCATAAAATAATATACTGCTATTTCAAGTATTGATGTTATAGACATTGGAATGGTCACATTAAAGAATACTTTGTAAAATGGTATATTTATAGATTTTGCAACTAGTTCATATTCTTTATCCAACATCTTTAAAGATGAATTTGAAGTTATAAAACACACTGAATAGAAATGAACTATATTTGCTATAACTAATATCGTTGTACTTCCATACAGAAAGTTTAATGGGTTATTTGATGAGTTAAAAAAAGTTATGTATGATATACCTAAAGCTAAACCAGGTAATGCCATAGGTATCATTGATAAAAAATAAGCTGCTTGTCTTAACTTAGGAAATTTATCTACCTTTTCTATCATATATGAACTAAAAAATACAAATATAGTTCCAAATATTGCTGTCAATGTTGATATTTTTAAACTACTTAAATAAGTTTTTATCCCATTTCCTGACATTCCTTTAAATCTATAATGCTCCATTGTAAAACTTAAATTATATGGCCATAGCTTTATAACTGAACCTATAACTGAAACGAATATCAAAATAAATATTAATAAAGTTATAAAACTACATGCTATTAAAAACATTCTATCTCTAAGCTTATTTTCTTTAATTTTATATGGCATAGATTTTGCAGTTATAGTCATTCCTTGCTTTTTACTTGCCATCTTGTCTAATGTAAAAGCTATCAATACAGGAATCAACATTACCATAGAAACAGTTGCTCCCATTGGTATGTTAAATTGCCCTACTACTTGTTTATATATGTCAGTAGCCAACACATTATAGTTTCCTCCAACTATCTTTGCTGCCCCAAAATCTGTAAATGCAAGTATAAAGGATACAAAGAATGAACTCATTAGTGAATACTTTATACCTGGAATTGTAATTTTACAGAACTTCTTAAATTCACTAGCCCCCAAACTATCTGCTGCTTCGTAAAGTCTATAATCTGCCATTGAAAGTGCAACAGATAATATTAAGAATGCTTGTGGAAATGTAAATAGTATTTGAGAAATGATTATTCCTAATGGACCATATAATTGTACCTCAAGTCCCATAATTGTAAAAATTCCTTTATTTCCAAAAAGGTATATAAGCGAGATACCATATAGCATAGCTGGTGCAAAAAGTGGAAACATCCCCATTGTTTTAAAAAAGTTCTTAAACTTTATATTTGTTCTCGTTATTGCATACGAATATATAAATGCTAAACATAATGATATTAAAGATGAAACTGTAGATACAAAAATTGAGTTTTTAAATGATGCTATAAGACTTGGATTTTCAATATACTTACTAAAGTTTGAAAATCCTATAAAATTTCCGCTTATATCTAAAAATACATTTTTTAATAACGATACTAATGGAAATAATATAAAAACTGCCAATACACTTACAGAAAAAATTAAAGCATATTTTTGTATAATACTATCACTTATTTTTCTTTTGTTTTTTACTGTTATCATTTATTCACCTCTAGCTATTAAGCACATCCCTCTGATTTATATTCTATTATTCCTTCTGTAGGTATCTTAAAGTTTATCTTAGAACCTATGCACAGATTCATTTGTTCCATAACTTTTGAAACTACATCTATTTTTATTTGCTTAAAACAATGTTCAACTGTAATTCTATAATTAAATCCTCTAAATTCAATATCCAAAATCTCACCAATTTTTACATCCTTATCTTTAGAGTCCTCATTAAACTCTACTTTTATATCTTCTGGTCTAATAGCTATTTTATTAATGCCATCATCCATAAAATTTATTGTTCCTATAAAGTCAGCTACAAAAGGTGTGTTAGGATTTTTATACACTTCTTTTGGTGTTCCAATCTGTATTATTTCTCCACTATTCATAACCACCATCTTGTCAGCCAAACAAAGCGCTTCTTCTTGGTCATGAGTTACCATTATAGTTGTAATTCCTAGCTTTCTATGTAGACTTCTAATCTGCTCTCTTAGTTTCAACCTTACTTTTGCATCTAATGCAGATAATGGTTCATCAAGAAGTAAAAAGTCTGGTTCTAAAGCAATTGCACGAGCTAATGCTACTCTTTGTTGCTGTCCACCAGATAATTGTGATGGATATTTTTTTTCATATCCACTCAATTCTACAACTTCTAGGACTTCTTTAACCTTTTTCTTTATATCAGATTTACTTATATTTTTATTTTCTAATCCAAAAGCTATGTTTTTGTAAACATTCATATTTGGAAATAGTGCATATGACTGAAAAACTATACCAAAATTTCTGCTTTCAGGTGGCAAATTAGTCATATCCTTATCATTTATTATTATTTTTCCATCATGTTTATCCTCAAGACCTGCAATTATTCTAAGCAATGTACTTTTACCACAACCACTTGGACCTAGTAAACAGATAAACTCTCCTTTTTCAATATCAATAGCTATATCTTTTAGCACTTTTACTTTTCCATAATTTTTACTTATATTTTTTATTTGTAAAAAAGACATTTATAACCCTCCACTTGAACTTAAATAAGTCTCTATATTTAAACTCTTACTCTCAAGTTAATACTTACCTAAAAGCAATCCACCTTTTATTTGCCTTATTTATATTCTCTTTTATCATATATTCTAGAATTACTTAACTTAAAACTTATATACCTATTTTAATAATCGGTTAATGATGTAATTACTTGATACATAATAGTTACGTTTTTGTCTTAATATTAAAAAATAACCTATTTTAATTTGCAATATTTCTGCTTCTAAATTAATACCAATAAATAGGTTGATTTGCTATAAGCTAGTACTTCAACATTTATAAATAAATATTGTGTTTTTGTTGGTTCTTAAGAATATCTTTTAAATTTTTTAACAACATTAAAAGAGCCTAGATATAAAATTTACATTCTAGGCTCTTTTTATTAGATTTTATTATTAAAATTTAACTCTCTTTTTCTGTTTTTCCATCATATTTTGATATCCATTTATTTAATATAGTTTCTCTATTTTTTGCTGCTGATTTTAAATCATTATCTATCATTTGTTCTAATGGCTTTTTAGGGAATCCTTCTGGAATTGGATTTCCTGTAGAAACTGTAGTAACGGCATAATTCTTAGAATACTCATTCATTGCATCCTTACTTATCGCCCAATCCAAAAATACTTTTGAAGCTTCTTTTATATCATCTTTTTTTACAAGCGCATTTGCTTCTATATCCCATCCAGAACCTTCTTTTGGAAATACAACTTCTACTGGATAGCCTTCCTCTTTTAGTTTTATACCTCTATATCCAAAAGATATACCTATAGGGTATTCTCCAGAAGCTGCTGATGTAGCTGGAGCTGAGCCAGATTGAGTATATACACCAATGTTTTTATGTAATTTATCCATATATTCCCATGCTTTTTCTTCACCCATTATTTGTATGAATGCTGATACGGTTAAATATCCTGTTCCCGCAGAGGATGGATTAGGCATAGATATTAACCCTTTATACTCTGGTTTTGTTAAATCTTCATAAGAACTAGGAATTGGTATATTTTTACCTTTTAATTCTTTAGTATTTACTGTTATACCTGTCATCCAGGCATCTATTCCAACCCAAGAAGGAACTTCCTTATCATCTTTAAAAACAGGATTTATCTTATCAAGGTCTTTTGGAGCATATGGTTCTAACATTCCTTGCTCATCTAAAATTATCAAGCTTGTAGCTGCAACTCCCCATACAACATCTGCTTGAGGATTATCTTTTTCAGCAAGTAGTCTAGCTGTTATATCTCCTGTTGATGCTCTAACGATATTTAATTTTATATCTGGATATTGTTTTTTAAATGTTGCCAGATATGGTTCTATACTATCTTCTTCAATTGCTGTATAAACTGTTAAATCCCCTTTTGTCTTACTATCAGTCTTTGAATCTGAACCTGATGAGGCATTACTACACCCAGTTATTACACTCAATAAAAGTGTTGATAATACTCCTAAAGAAACTAGCTTCTTAAATTTCATTTTTACCTCCCCTAAGCAACATCTTTTTGTTGCCATTTTTGTGTGTTATTTTTCAACTTCTTTGTGACAAATTCGTACAAAAGCCTTACTACTATATTTGTTAAAAGCACTAATACTGCCATAGCAGCCGATGGTTCTATATATCCTATCTCATCTAACTTTAGTATTGATATTGATGCAGTTTGAGTCTGAGGAGTATATAAAAATATTAATGCTGAAACAGTAACCATTGAATTTACAAAATAATATACTACTATTTCAAGTATTGATGTTATAGACATTGGAACTGTTATGTTAAAAAACACTTTATAAAATGGTATATTTATAGATTTTGCAACTAATTCATATTCTTTATCCAACATCTTTAAAGATGAATTTGAAGTTATAAAACATACTGAATAAAAATGAACTATATTTACTATAACTAGTATTGCTGTACTTCCATACAGAAAGTTTAATGGGTTATTTGATGAGTTAAAAAAAGTTATGTATGATATACCCAAAACTAATCCAGGCAATGCCATAGGTATCATCGATAAAAAATAAGCTGCTTGTCTTAACTTAGGAAATTTATCTACCTTTTCTATCATATATGCACTAAAGAATACAAATATAGTTCCAAATATTGCTGTCAATGTTGATATTTTTAAACTACTTAAATAAGTTTTTATCCCACTTCCCAAGATACCTTTAAATGCATAATGTTCCATTGTAAAACTTAAATTATATGGCCATAGCTTTATAACTGAACCTACAACTGAAACGAATATCAAAATAAAGATTAATAAAGTTATAAAACTACATGCTATTAAAAACATTCTATCTCTAAGCTTGTTTTCCTTAATTTTATATGGCATAGATTTTGCAGTTATAGTCATTCCTTGCTTTTTACTTGCCATCTTGTCTAATGTAAAAGCTATCAATACAGGAATCAACATTACCATAGAAACAGTTGCCCCCATTGGTATGTTAAATTGTCCTACTACTTGTTTATATATGTCAGTAGCCAACACATTATAGTTTCCTCCAACTACCTTTGCTGCCCCAAAATCTGTAAATGCAAGTATAAAAGATACAAAGAATGAACTCACTAGCGAGTACTTTATACCTGGAATTGTAATTTTACAGAATTTCTTAAATTCACTAGCCCCCAAGCTATCCGCCGCTTCATAAAGTCTATAATCTGCCATTGAGAGTGCAACAGATAATATTAAGAATGCTTGTGGAAATGTAAATAGTATCTGAGAAATGATTATTCCTAATGGACCATATAATTGTACTTCAAACCCCATTGCGGTAAAGATTCCTTTATTTCCAAAAAGGTATATAAGTGAGATACCATATAACATGGTTGGTGCAAAAAGTGGAAACATCCCCATTGTTTTAAAAAAGTTCTTAAACTTTATATTTGTTCTCGTTATTGCATACGAATATATAAATGCTAAACATAATGATATTAAAGATGAAACTGTAGATACAAAAATTGAGTTTTTAAATGATGCTATAAGACTTGGGTTTTCAATATACTTACTAAAGTTTGAAAATCCTATAAAATTTCCGTTTGTATCTAAGAATGCATTTTTTAATAATGATACTAATGGAAACAATATAAATATTATTAGTAAAACTACTGAAAAAACTAAAAAACATTTTTGTATCGTGCTATCACCTATTCTTCTTTTGTTTTTTACTGTTATCATTTATTCACCTCTAGCTATTAAGCACATCCCTCTGATTTATACTCTACGATTCCTTCTTTAGGTATCTTAAAGCTTATTTTAGAACCTATACATAGTTTCATCTGTTCAGCAACTTTTGAAACTACATCTAACTTCATTTGCTTAGAACAATATTCAACTGTAATTCTATAATTAAATCCTCTAAATTCAATATCCAAAATCTCACCAATTTTTATATCCTTATCTTTAGAGTCCTTATTAAACTCTACTTTTATATCTTCTGGTCTAATAGCTATTTTATTAATACCATCATCTATAAAATTTATTGTTCCTATAAAATCAGCTACAAAAGGTGTGTTAGGATTTTTATACACTTCTTTTGGTGTTCCAACCTGTATTATTTCTCCACTATTCATAACCACCATTTTGTCAGCCAAACAAAGCGCTTCTTCTTGGTCATGAGTTACCATTATAGTTGTGATTCCTAGCTTTCTATGTAGACTTCTAATCTGCTCTCTTAGTTTCAATCTTACTTTTGCATCTAATGCAGATAATGGTTCATCAAGAAGTAAAAAGTCTGGTTCTAAAGCAATTGCACGAGCTAATGCTACTCTTTGTTGCTGTCCTCCAGATAATTGCGATGGATATTTTTTCTCATATCCACTCAATTCTACAACTTCTAGCACTTCTTTAACCTTCTTATCGATGTTAGATTTACTTATATTTTTATTTTCTAATCCAAAAGCTATATTTTTGTAAACATTCATGTTTGGAAATAATGCATATGACTGAAAAACTATACCAAAATTTCTGCTTTCAGGTGGCGAATTAGTCATATCCTTATCATTTATTATTATTTTTCCATCATGCTTATCCTCAAGACCTGCAATTATTCTAAGCAATGTACTTTTACCACAACCACTTGGACCTAATAAACAGATAAACTCTCCTTTTTCAATATCAATAGATATATCTTTTAACACTTTGACTTGTCCATAACTTTTACTTATATTTTTTACTTGTAAAAAAGACATTTATAAAACCCCTCCTAAAGCCAACCTAAACTTAAATAAGTCTTCTCTATTTAAGCTCTTGCTTCCAAGTTCATAGTTATGCTGAGAATAATCTCCATGGTAATCTGAACCTCCTGTAACTACCAAGTTGTACTTCTTAGCATAAAAAAGTGACTCTTTTTCTAATTCTTTATTGTGTGAAGGATGATATACTTCTATACCATCTAATCCTACTTTTACCATATCTTCAATAGCACTGAAATTATCCATTTGACCAGGATGAGCTAATACACAAATTCCACCAGAACTCTTTATAGCTTTTATTGCATCTCTATAATCCACATACTTTAAGGATACATATGCCTTGCCATTTCCTCTATGAAACAATTCTTTATATAGACTAGAATATATATTATCTGTATATCCTTTATCTATGAGAGCTTTCATTATATGCTGTTTAAATATTCCAGTCCTTGATGAGTATTTCTTTACATCTTCTAGCGATATTTTGTACCCTAAATCCATAATTTTATTTACCATCTTAACAGATGCTTTATGTCTATCACATACCATTGGATTACATAAGTTTTTTATTTCTTGACTGTCTAAATCTATGTTATACCCTAGAATATGAACTCTTTTTCTATTTTTATAATCATAAGCTGAGATTTCTATCCCTGGTATTATTGTCACTCCATAATGTTCTCCAAGTACAAGAGCTTCATCTAATCCAGATAAAGTATCATGATTTGTTATTGCTAGTACATTTATATTCTTTTCTGATGCTTTTTTTATTATTTCTTCTGTAGTTAAATTATTATCTGATATACTTGTATGACAATGTAAATCCGTTAACAATATTTATACCTCCCTTTTATAAACTGTATTTCCATTTACAATAGTATTTACAATCTTTGGATACTCACTATCAATATCTAACAAAACTAAATCGGCTTTTTTATTTTCTTTTATGCTACCTCTTTCATCATATATGCCTACTGCTTTAGCTGGATTTGAAGTAAATAAATTGACTGCTTTATTTAAATTGTTAGTTTTTTCTGCAACTATACACATAGATTTTATCATAGCTGATGGAAGATAATCTGAACAAACAATATCACAACAATCTTCCAATATAGCATCCATTGCTTTTAAGTTGTTATTATGAGATTTTCCCCTTACAATATTAGGTGCTCCTAAACAAGTTAAGACTCCTAGCTTCTTTGAATGTTTTGCAACCTCAAGAGTTATAGGAAATTCAGATACATTGACGCCTATATTTTTTATAAAATCTACCTTTTCTAACGTATCATCATCATGTGAAGCAATATTTATGTTTTTATTTTTTGCTTTTCCTATAACATTAGCTATTTTATTCCAATCCAAATTATCATGTAAATCTACTAAACCATTTAGCCATGTATCAACATAATTTTCTGTAACTCCCCATACTTTAGTAGCATACTCTCTATAAAATGCTGGATTTGTATATTGACCTTGGCCTGGAGAATGGTCCATTATTGATAAATAGTCTATTTTATTTTGTTCCAATAATTCTGAAACCTTATCTAAACCTTCATGATATAATACTTCATATCTTAAATGTACTTTATGATTTATACTCTTACTATCTATGTTTTTATATGAATCGATATTTTCAATCATCTTTAAAGAATTATCAATACTTCTAACTCCTACTCCATCTCCTAAAGATATAGAATGATAAACTGTAGTTATTCCATTTGCAGGTAGTTTTTTATCAAGCTCATAAAATGCCATATTAAATGGTAATAATGTACTTGGTCTTGGCTCTATTTCCTTTTCAATGGCATCACTATGAATATCTATAATACCAGGTATGACATATAAGTTTTTTGCATCTATTATTTCATCTATCTCATTAAAATCAAATGCATAATCAATCTTATCATTTGATACTTTTTTTATTGTATCTCCTTCTATAATTAAATGAGCATTTTCAAGTATTATATCCTCTAATACAATATTTGCATTATGAATTAGTTTTATCATCTAGGCTACCCCACTTTCACTCATAGTCCCTTTTGCCATAGTAAATGTCTTATCTATAACAGTTTCCATAAATTCTATGTCATGGAAAATTCCTATCATTGTAGTTCCTTGACTTTTAAGTTCCAACATTTTTTCTTTTACATATATTTTAGATTGATTATCAAGTGATGCAGTTGGTTCATCAAGTAACAAGAGTCTAGGCTTTTTAACCATTGCTTGAGCAAGATTTAATCTTAGCTTTTCTCCACCAGAGAAATTATTTGGATAAGCATCCCATAAATTTTCCTTTATTTCAAATTGATTGAGTATATCCTTTGCCATGTCATATGCACAAATCTTTTCAAATCCGCTCTCAATTAATGAATGTACTACTAGTTCAATTGCAGTTATACGTGGCAGTGTCTTTAAAAACTGTGATACATACCCTATTTCCTTTTTTCTAAGGTTTATCATTTCTCTGTCCCCAATTTTAGCTAAATCTACATTTCCATATATTTCTGAGTTAAATATTATTTCTCCAGTTGTTGGTATGTATGTTTTATAAATACTTTTTAATATAGTTGACTTACCTGCTCCAGATTTACCTATTATTCCTAAGAACTCCCCTTTTAAAACTTCAAAATTTATATTATTACATGCTTTTATAGTCTTGTTTAATACGTGTAGTTCAAAATCTTTACTAAAATTATTTACCTTAAGTATAGTTTCTTTCATTTTATTTAAAGCCCCCATTTTACTTATTTACAAACAATATTTATAACAGTGAATTTATAAGTTGCTGAGTGTATGGGTGTTGTGGGTCTTCCATTATTTGGTCTGTAAGACCAGACTCAATCACACTTCCATTTTTCATTACAATTGTTCTATCTGCAAGCATCTTGATAACATCAAAGTCATGAGATACAACTACCATAGAAATCTTTAATTCTCTTTGAATTTCTCTTATTAAATCCAACACTTCTGCTTGTACAGATACATCTAAACCTGTTGTAACTTCATCTAGTAACAATATTGGAGGATTATTTGAAAGAGCTTTTGCTATTTGAACTCTCTGTTGCATTCCTCCACTAAAATATTTTGGTTTATGGTCTATTCTCTCTACAGGTATATTAGTTTTTATTAGAAGTTCTTTGGCTCTATCTCTTATTTTTTCAACATTATACAAGTTTGCCATTAATAATTTTTCTGCTATATTGCCACCACTGCTAAAGTCCAAATTTAAACCAAGATGAGGATTTTGATACACAATACCCATAAAGTGATTCTTTATATATCTCTTTTTCTGGTCTGAAAGCTCTAATATATTTTCATCTTTATTGTAATGTGATATATATACTTCTCCACTATTTGCATGTTCTTGAAAAAACAGTATCTTTAACAATGTACTTTTTCCTGAGCCAGATTCACCTACAATCCCAAGGACTTCTCCTTCATAAAGTTCCAGACTTACATTATTACATGCGACTATAGAACCACAATATTTACATATATTATTGCTTTCATATCCTGTACTTTCAAAACACTTCTCACATCCATCTCCATAAATAAGATTGATATTTCTTCCTATTAATACTTGTTTGTCTATGTTTTCTATTCTTTTCGTTTTATTTATATTACTCATTCCAAGCACCTCCGATTGTCACATCTACACCGTTATTTCTTAACCTAACTTTTTCACAATAACTTGTATCTGAGCAACTATAGTACTTTTCATTGGTGCCACTATCGTATACTTCATCCAAAAATGTATTTGTACTTTTACATAAACTACAATGCTTTCCTTCAAATTTTTCCTCTTCAAATTTGTAATCTTCAAATTCTAAAGGTTCCACTTTTGTGTATGGAGGAATTGCGTATATCCTTTTTTCTCTCCCTGCTCCAAATAAGAATAAATTATCTGACATGTTTAATTTTTTTATGTCAAACCTTGGTATTGGAGATGGATTCATTAAATATCTATCATTTACTTTACATGGGTATTCAGCGGCTATTGATATATCATCAAATCTTACTATATCTTCATAAAGATATACCCACATCCTACTGTAATCTTCTTCTGAATGCATTCTTCTTGTTTCGACTTCACTAGGTTCCACTATTCTAAGTGTTTCTGGTATTGGTACTTGAAATATTAGTATTTGGTTAGATTTTAGTTTTTCTTCTGGTATTCTATGTCTTGTTTGAATCAGTGTAGCTTCTAACGTATCTTTTGTAGTTTCTACATTACTTACACCTGCAACGAAACTCCTTATATTACAAGCATTTGTAGAATCATCACTTCCCTGGTCAATTACTTTTACTACATCATTTTCACCAATTAATGATAGTGTTAATTGTAAACCTCCAGTGCCCCATCCCTTAGCTATAGGCAACTCTCTTGAACCAAAAGGAACTTGATAACCAGGTATTGATACTGCTTTTAATATCTTTCTTCTTATTTCCTTTTTTGTGTTTTCGTCTAAAAAACCATAGTTATATATCACCTAAACTTACCTCCATAAACTATTTTATTCTTTCTACATCCGCTTTAAAATCTACATAATGAGGAAGTTTAAAGTGAGATATAAATCCTAATGAATCTATTCCATCTATATGAAGTAATACAAATTCTTCATCTTGTGCTAGTTTTTCACTATTTGGTTCTAGAGATTTATCCAGTATAGCCATAGATATAGCCTTATTCTCATTGTTCCCCATACAAAGACCATATCCTAAAGACATTTTATTTTTATCTCCCAAATTATTTTTAGAATTTTCAGTCTTATTCTGTGACGCTTTGGATACTATTTCACATTCAGTAACCAACATATCGCCTATTGTTATTTGCTCATCTTCATAGATTGGATGTTTTATTTTTACAGATACATTACCTGTTCTAAGTTCACTTATATATGGATGTTCATCACCAAACCCTCTTACAATAGCATAAGCAAATCCTGATACTACTCCACTTTCACCTCTAGTTAAAGCCTGTAATTTTGCTGACCTAGAAACTGGAAATCTTAGACTATTCCTTGTAATATCATCTATCACTTCCTCTGATTTATCTGAACACACTTCTTCTTGCAATAAATTTTCTTCTCTAAATATATTAGATATCTTTGTAAACTTAGGGATTTCATCTACTTTTTCTAATTCATTTATAAAATTATTTTTAAATTCTCTATTCTTTTTCTCATCTTCTTCTAATAATTCTACATTTAGTATTCTATTCTCATAATCTCTTGTTGCTCCAAGGTATTGCCCTCCTGGTATGTCTTTAAATGTAGCTGATATTCTTCTCTTTATTCTCATTTCTTCTGTGTTTATAGGTTGTGAATATGTAACTCTAGGCATTGTTGACCTTAAAGCTCTTATATAAAAAGATGCTTCTAATATATCACCTTGAGCTTGTTTTATAGCTAAGGCAGATAATTCCTTATTGTATAAACTTCCTTCAGACATTACTTTGTCTACAGCATAAGACATCTGTTCCTTAATCTGCTTTACATCTATAGGTAAACTCTCTCCTTTTACTCTATAAAATTCAAGTATATTTTTAGCCTGTAATATAGCTTCTTCTCCACCTTTAACTGCTACATAAGCCATTGTTATAGTACCTCCCAACTTAATTTTGATGACCTTGGTATAAAAGCAAGTTCTCCCTTTTTATCTACTAAAATTAAATCTACTCCTATTGGATAATCTTTATTTATAGTAGACAACCTCTCTAGAAATTCTTTTTTAATGCCATGTAAATAGAGACTATTTTTAGATTTTATACCAGGACCACTTAAATCAAGCTTTATATACTTAGTTTGATAATCTATTGATAAATCATTTACTTGATGTATTATGGTAGCACTCTCATCAGGATATTCAAAAGAACCTATTCTAACTTCTAGTATATCTATTTCTGAATTAGTATCTAAAAATATATAATCTGACCTTTTATAATCTGCTTGATTTGACATTGTAAGTGCTCTTATATTTTTTATATCTTCTTGTGTATGATTCTCTACATAGAAGGTAACTTCTTGGTCTAATAGAGTAATTGCTATACCAATTGCTCCATTTGATAGTTTTGTATTATTTTCTATATTTATATTATCTATATTATTTAATTTCCCAGGAAATGAAGCACTATCTAGCAGTTTTCTATATATTTCTTGTGTATAATTTACCATGACTCTCCTCCTATTTAATCCATAGTATTGAATTGAACTTTTGTTTTATTAATTAAGCTAAACTCATCAATAATCTCTTGCTCATATCTCAAATTCTCTTCATATACACTTTTATTTATATAATTTTTTAGCTCATCAAATTTAGTGTTATTGCTATGCAAAACTGCATCTATAGTTGCTAAATAAACAACTTTCTTATCATCATTTTCTGCAACTATTCCATAACCTAAACTTTCGTCTACTTTTACGCTACATTCTGTAACTAATATCTCTCCTAAATTAAAAGTTGTATTATTTACACTTTCATTGGCTCTTACCATTACTGTAGCTAAGTTAGGGTCTTTGATTATAGAAATGCTTGATATATCTTTTATCATTGAATATATTTTTTCTAGTTCTCCTAAATCCATATTTATCAATATCTTAGTACTATCAATTGTATACAAGATTTTGCCTCCTTAATTTACCTTTCGTTTACTTATCTAAGAATATAATAAACAACTTAAGTTAAATAGATATTATGTTTCAGTTAAGTCTAATGGATATCTTGTAAATTCTTTTTTAACAATGTTAAGAAAATATATATTAAAAAGATAAAATAAGTCACTAGAAATAAAAAAAGTATACCATTCAAACTGAATGGTATACTCATCTTGTACTTATAAATTGCTCATTTCATATGTCATTATAAATTTTAATTGTTTATTTTATATTAAAAAACTTCTTTGCATTTTCTTTTGTAGCTCTGCATACTTCTTCATAGGATATTCCTTTTTCTTGAGCTATTTTATCAGCGACAAAGGCTACTTGAGAAGGGTTATTTCTCTTTCCTCTGTGTGGCTCTGGTGACATATATGGTGAATCAGTCTCTATAAACAGTCTTTCTAGAGGAATTTCTCTTACTACTTCTCTAGTTTTCTTGTTATTCTTAAAAGTAACTGTTCCTGGAATTGATATATAACAACCCATTTTAACATATTCTCTAGCTAACTCTACATTGCCACTATAACAGTGAAGTACACATCCTATTTCAGGACTCTTAGTGTTTTTTATTATCTCAAAAGTATCTCCATGTGCATCTCTATCATGTATTATTATTGGAAGTTTTAACTCATTAGCTAACTCAATTTGCTTCTTGAACCACTCTTTTTGCTCTTCTCTTGGAGAATAATCATAATAGTAATCTAACCCAATTTCTCCAATAGCTACAACTTTTTCATTTTCAGTTGCAAGTTTTCTTAAAGTATCTATTGCTGTATCATCTAGCTTTGATACATCATGTGGATGTACTCCAACTGCTGAATATATAAAATCATACTTTTTTGCTAGCTCAATTGCTGTTATTGATGTTTCTATATCCGCACCTGGATTTACAACCAAATCTACACCTTTTTCTTTTAACGAACCAATAAGTTCATCTCTATCTTCATCAAAACTTTCATCATTTAAATGTGCGTGTGAGTCAAATAACATCTTTAATCTCCTTACTGTTTAATTGCCTATTAACGAACCTCGCATCCATCTTTAGCTCCTTGTGTAAATGGTAGAACATATGGGTCTCCATCATCACCTGCTGCTAATATCATACCTTGAGATTCTACACCTCTTAATTTAACTGGCTTTAAGTTGCATACTACTGTAACTTCCTTGCCTACCAAATCTTCTGGCTTATAGTATTCAGCTATTCCTGATACTATTTGTCTTGTTTCTGGTCCAAGTTTAACTTGTGACACTAATAATTTATTTGCTTTTGGATGCTTTTCACAACTTATTATTTTTCCTACTCTAAGCTCTATTTTGTCTAAATCATCAATAGTAATTTCTGCTTTATGTTCTAATGATTTTTCCTCTACTGGAGGTTTTCCAGAAAACATCTCAGTTAATTCTTCTATTTCTTTTTCTACATCTAATCTTGGGAATAAAGGCTGACCTTTAAATACCTTTACATTTTCGCCAATAAGGCCAAATGTCTTTGTACTTTCCCATGTAGTTATATCATCTTGACCTTTTATTCCTATATGCTCATATATTTTATTAGCTGTTTCATTCATTATAGGATTTATTAATGTAGCGATTATTCTTATAGATTCACATAAATTATATAAAACTGTGTCTAATTCATCTTTCTTAGCTTCATCTTTAGCTAGTGCCCAAGGCATAGTTTCATCTATATATTTGTTAGTTCTTCTAACTAATTTCCATACACTCTCTAATGCTTCATGGAATTGCATCTTATCCATCTCAGCTTCAAAATTTTCTCTAGTTGATACAGCTTGTTCTTTTAAATCTGCATCGAAATCAGTTGAAACTTTTGCTGTTGGTATTATTCCATTATTGTACTTTTCAACCATAGCCACAGTTCTACTTATTAAGTTTCCTAAATCATTTGCCAAATCATAATTTATTCTTGTTACAAAGTTTCTATGAGTATAGCTTCCATCTTGTCCAAATGCAAACTCTCTTAATAAGAAGTATTTAAGTGTATCTATTCCATATCTTTCTATTATAGGCTCTGGATAAACCACATTACCTTTTGATTTACTCATCTTATCATCAGCA
The DNA here is from genome assembly GCF_045899875.1 of Clostridioides sp. GD02377. Classification (NCBI taxonomy): domain Bacteria; kingdom Bacillati; phylum Bacillota; class Clostridia; order Peptostreptococcales; family Peptostreptococcaceae; genus Clostridioides; species Clostridioides sp. GD02377. The sequence continues at coordinate 11,551 of NZ_JBJODA010000029.1, read as the reverse complement.
AATAATATCCATCCATGCCCAAATACTTGCTTTGGAACTTCTAAACCTAAAGCCATTAAAAGTGCTGGCCATATTATTGTATGGAATCTCACTATTTCTTTACCTACTATTTGGACATTGGCAGGCCAATATTTTTTAAACTCTTCATCATTGTCAGTCATATATCCTAATGCTGTTATGTAATTACATAAAGCATCTACCCATACATAAATTACATGTTTTTCATCAAAAGGAACTTTTATTCCCCAGTCAAAAGTCGTTCTTGTTACACTTAAGTCTTCTAATCCTTTATCTAAGAAGTTTGCTACCATTTCGTTTTTTCTAGCAGCAGGGAAACAGAAACTATCATCCTTAAATAACTCTTTTAATCTATCTTCATATTTAGATAGTCTAAAGAAATAAGATTCTTCTTTTACTAAGTATGTTTCTCTTCCACAATCAGGGCATTTATTTCCTTCCAATAATTGAGATTCTGTCCAAAAGCTCTCACAAGGAGTACAATATCTACCTTCATATTCTCCTTTATATATATCACCTTGCTCATATAATTTAGTAAATATTTTTTGTATTATGTCTGTATGTCTTTTTTCTGTCGTTCTTATAAAATCATCATAAGATATATCCATAGTATTCCATAAAGCTTTTATATCTTTTATCATTCCATCAAGATATTCTATCTCTGACATTCCTTGTTCTATAGCTTTCTTTTGGATTTTTTCACCATGCTCATCTGTTCCTGTTAAGAACTTTACATCGTATCCACAGAAACGCTTAAATCTAGCTATCGTATCTGCTGCTACTGTTGAATAAGTATGACCTATGTGTAATCCTCCACTTGGATAGTATATTGGTGTTGTTACATAAAAACTCGGTTTGCTCATATTATTTACCTCCTAATTTTTTTATCGTTCTAGTTTTATAAATATTTCATTGAAATAATAAAAAATCGCCTCCTATGAGCTAACATAGGGGCGAGATTATTCACGGTACCACCCTAATTCATCTATAATAATTATGTTTCACATGAAATGTAGAAATTCACTTTATAGACATCTTAGTAGACTATAACGTGTCCAACCGTTTTATCCTAGCATATATGCTCAGATAAAAAGCTCCAAGACCATCTTCAATAAAGCTTTTGACACTAGCTTTCACCTAATCTAGCTCTCTGATAGAAAAAACCTTTATTTACTCTTCTTTTCATAGCTTATAATTTATATTACTATTTATTTCTATATAATCACTATATTATAAAATTTTTCCCACATTGTCAACAAATTATACAAATATTACATAGCAAATAAAAACAGCTGCTATAACACCAGCAACATGGGTAATCATAGCACATGATAATGTATGTCTAGTGTTTTTTATCTTTAGGCTTCCATAGTATATTGCCATTGTATAAAATATAGTTTCAGAAGAACCTACAATTGTAGCTCCCATTTTTTCTACTAAACTACCTATTCCAACCCTATTTGCAAGTTCACTATACATACCTAAAGCACCACTTCCAGATAAAGGTTTTACACTTATTAGACCTATTAATTCTTTTGGTATACTAAGCACATTTGCTATTGGTGTAAATAACCATTCTAACATATCAAGACCTTTACCTGTTTTGAATATTCCTATTGCCAAAAATATTCCTATTATATATGGTAGAATATCCCAAGCTGCTTTTAGCCCATCGATTGCTCCTTTTACAAAGCTATCATACACATCTATTTTTTTATATTTACCATAAACTACTATGTACAAAATTATTATTGGTATAAGTAAGTTTGAAAATACTTCCATGTATCTACATCCCCTTTATCTATATCTTTTTTGAAAAAATTTACATATTATTATAGCTATTGCTGTAGATATAATGGTTGCAAATAAAGTTGTAAAGATTATTTCACTTGGATTTTGAGCTCCCATATCCATCCTTAGTTTAATTATAGTAAATGGAATTATCTGTATAGATGATATATTTATTACCATAAACATAATCATATCATTAGTTGCTGTATCTTTTTTATTGTTTAAAGTTTGAAGTTCGCTCATTGCCTTTAAACCAAATGCCGTTGCACCATTTCCAGCTCCCAGCATATTTAAAGCAATATTCATAACTATATAAGACATTGCTTTGTGACCTTTTGGAATAGAAGGAAATAATCTTCTCATTATAGGATTTAATTTCTGACCTATCTTTTCGATTAGACCTGATTCTTTTGCAATATTCATTACACCCATCCAAAGTGCCATGATACCAGCTAAACTTATTGCAAATTCTATACCTTTTGATGTCTCACTCAATATAACTTTATTTAATTCACCCATATTTTTAGAAATCAAACTTCCTATTATTCCTATTGATACCATATAAAACCATATTTTTCCTATCCTAATCATCCTCCTCTTTAAATAATTTTATGATAGTTAGGTAATACTTTATACTTGAAAGTTGTACTATATTATGTTTTAGTATAAGTGTGGGAGTTTTTATAATTTTTAATATTTAATAATAATTAAGGAGAGAAATAATGAGAAATCTAACACTTCTTACTGATTTATATCAGCTTACTATGTTAAATGGCTATTTTGAAAAAAATATTCACGAAGACATTGTTGTATTCGATATGTTTTTTAGAAAAAACGCTTGTGATGGAGGGTATACTATAGTTTGTGGTATTGATCAGGTTGTTGAATACATAGATAATCTTCATTTTTCAGATGAAGATTTAGAGTACTTAAAAAGCTTAAATTTATTTTCTGATAAATTTCTAAAGTTTTTAAAAGAATTTAAGTTCACAGGAGATATATATGCTGTTGAAGAAGGAACTATCATGTTTCCTAATGAGCCATTGATTACTGTTAAGGCACCATTATATCAAGCTCAACTTATTGAAACAGCATTGTTGACTATAGTCAATTTTCAATCTCTTATTGCTACTAAAGCCTCTAGAGTTTGTTTTGCAGCTCAAGGAGACCCTGTATTTGAATTTGGGTTACGTCGTGCACAAGGTGCTGATGCAGGTATATATGGAGCTAGAGCTGCTGTAGTTGGTGGTTGTACTGGAACTGCAAATGTATTAGCTGGGAAAATGTTTGATATTCCTATAATTGGTACACATGCGCATAGTTGGGTACAAAAATTTGATACTGAACTTGATGCATTTCAAGCATATGCTGATGTTTATCCAGACAAATGCTTACTTCTTGTAGATACTTATGATGTATTAAACAGTGGTGTACCTAATGCAATAAAGGTGTTTAAAAATATTTCTGAAAAAGGATACAAACCTATGGGTATAAGGCTAGATTCTGGAGATTTAGCTTATTTATCTAAAGAAGCAAAAAAACAATTAGATAGTGCTGGCTTTTCAGATATTAGTATCACTGCATCTAATGACCTTGATGAATACACTATATCATCACTTAAAGCAGAAGGAGCTACTATAAATTCATGGGGAGTAGGTACAAAACTCATTACATCTTTTGATTCACCTTCTCTTGGAGGAGTTTACAAATTAGCTGCATCTTGTGAAAATGGAACTCTTGAACCTAAGATAAAGATTTCTGAAAATCCAGAAAAAATAAATAATCCTGGTTACAAGAAAGTTATAAGAATATATAACGAAGACAATAAAGCAGAGGCAGATTTAATTATGTTACATGATGAAGTTATAGATGAATCTAAACCTTTAGAAATCTTCCATCCTACATATACATGGAAAACGAAGACATTTACAAAATATAAAGTTAAAGAGCTTCTTAAACCACTGTATATAAAAGGAATATGCAAATATAATAAAAAACCTGTTCTTGAAATAAAAAATCATGTACAATATGAATTAAGTACTATCTGGGAACAATACAAAAGACTTTCAAAACCACACATTTATAAGGTTGATTTATCTAAAGATCTTTGGTATTTAAAAACAAAAATGATAGATTCGAAAAAAGTTTTATAGCATTAATTATTTTTATTTAAGGGGGACTGTTTATTTATGGATGTTACAGATTATAGAATCATAGAAATTTTACAGGATGATGGGAGAATTTCTATGAAGGACTTAGGAAAAATAGTTGGTTTAACTTCTCCTGCAGTTTCAGAAAGAGTCAAAAGATTAGAAGAATCTGGTGTTATAGAAGGATATAAAGCTATTGTTAACCCAGATTCATTAGGTAGAGTTATAAAGGCGTTTATTCATATTTCTCTTCCAAGTAATGGATATACAGAATTTATCGAGTCAGCTGGAAAAGACCCTAGAATTGTAGAATGTCACCATATAACAGGTGATGATTGCTTACTTCTAAAAGTAATTGTAAAAGATATGTACGAATTAGAAAATGTGATTGATACTATAAAGAAAATTGGTTCTACTAAGACCTCTGTTATACTATCAACACCGATACAAGCAAAATCAATATTGTAATATAAGTTAAATACTAATGGTTTATTAATTAATAGACCATTAAGTATCCTTAATGAAATTCCAATTTTTGATATAAAAAAAGTTGTCTTTCATAATTTTATAACAAAGACAACTTCTTTTATGTTTTTGAAATCTACATAGTTTAAACTTTAACTAATTATTTAAAATTCAATTATATTGACTAAATTTATACATGTGTATAATTACTTTTATACAAGTAATTTGTTAGAATGTATTCCATATATGTCTTTAACACGCTCACTTCTTCGCTTTTGTCTAATAGCTTTATTGTAGAAACTATATCTGCATATCCAAGTAGTATTATTCCTATAGTATCTTCACCCATTAGATTAAATACATTAATTAATTCTTTTCTACTCAAATCATTTTTCTTATACAAAGACAAAAGTATCATGTGATGTCTTACATATTTACTTATAAGTTTATATGTTTCTGTTGATAACTCTAACTTTATCCCCATATTGTCTACTATTTGAGCACCTATTTTTTCATGATTTGTAAAATGAACTCTTCCTGTTTCATCTAAAGTCATGCTATCAGGCTTACCTATATCATGTAAAAATATTCCTAACTTTAGTGCATGTAACTTATTTATACCATCCTCAACATATTCATCTAAATAATTTAACACATGTTCTTTTAAATGTATTGGGAAAAAATCTTTATCATTTAGAACGATTTCTAATTCTCTTAATGCATTTATAGAGTGCTCAAAGCAATTAACAACATGATATTTACATTCTCCTACAGACTTCATACATTTTACTTTAGGTATTATTTTTTCCAGTTCATCCTTTTTATCCAACTCTATAAACGTTTTATGTGTATCTTTTCTCTTTAAACTTTCTATTATAATTTTTTCTATTTCCATAAAATCACCTCAGATTCAGGTTTTATAAATCCAGAACTTGTTTATAAACTACATCCTTTTTTAATTTTCTATCTTTACAAACTATTTTTATTGCATCTTTTTTGTTCATACCACTTTCAATTAGTTTTAAAACATATTCCCTATCCGTAAGAGCATCATAATCTTCTTTTTTTGACTTTTCACCATGAAAGCCTTCTACTATTAATACGAACTCTCCTCTTACTTCTTTTTCATCAAATATTTTTATAACAGTTTCTATATCTTCTCTGATTATCTCTTGATATTTTTTTGTAAGTTCTCTATTTATGGAAATTTTTCTATTTCCAAGAATCTTAAACATATCTTTTAGTGTATCCTTCAATCTATGTGGTGATTCATAGAAAATTATAGTTCTACTTTCTTCTTTTATTTCTTCTAGTTGTCCTTTTCTAACTTTTTTATCTCTATCTAAAAAGCCCTCAAAAACAAATTTATGTGTATCCATACCAGAGCCAACTAAAGCAGTTACAAATGCTGTTGCTCCTGGTAAAACCTCTATCTCTATATTATTTTGTATAGCTTGCTTTATTATCTCTTCTCCTGGGTCAGATATACCAGGCATACCTGCATCGCTTATCAAAGCTATATTTTCTCCATCAATAAGTTTATTTATTAAATAATCTCCCTTTGAATCTTTATTATGTTCATGATAACTAGTCAGAGGCTTTGAAATTTCAAAATGATTTAAAAGTTTTATACTATGTCTTGTATCTTCTGCGGCAATCAAATCTACTTCTTTTAATACTCTTAAAGTTCTGTATGTTATATCCTCTAGGTTTCCTATTGGTGTTGGACATATGTACAATTTCCCACTCATCTATAACTCTCCTATATCTTCATTATTATATATTGCTTTTAGTTCTTTTGTATAATTCCCATCTTCTCCATAAACATACAATGGGTCTAATATCTTAAGCTCTGGTCTTCCATCTTTCACAAATTGAACCAAAACCAAATTAGGTGCTTTTTTAGGTCTTGGATGCACAAATTGAATAACCTTTGGCTCTAGTTTATATTTTCTTCCTAAAGTTATTATATCAACCAATCTTGTTGGTCTGTGTATCATAAAAAACTTTCCTCTAGGCATAACTAATCTAGATGCAGCTTTAATTACATCTTCTAAATTACACTTTACTTCATGTCTTGATATAGCTTTTTTATCATTTGGGTTTTTTATTCCATCAATATGCATATATGGAGGGTTTGATGTAACTACATGATAACCATTTATATCTAAAACTTTATCTATAGATTTTATATCCTCATTTATAATCTCAACTCTTTCTTCTAGACTATTTAATTTTACAGAACGAGTTGCCATTTCATATACATCTTCTTGTATTTCTACACCAATAATTTTTTTAGCTTCACTTTTACCTGCTATCAATATAGGTATGATACCTGTTCCTGTTCCTAGGTCTACAACTTTAGCATCTTTTTTTATTTTAGTAAAATTAGCTAATAAAACTGCATCTATACCAAAACAAAATCCATTAGTATCTTGTATAAGTCTAAGACCTTTTAATTGTAAATCATCTATTCTTTCTGAATCTTTTAATTGCATATTCATAAACGCTCCTCAAATATTAATAACTTCAAGTATTATTTGCTTTAAAAAAGGTAGGAAAAGCCCTACCTTAAATTTAATCTTCTAATTTCTTCAACTCTCTTAGTGTAGCTTCATCTAATCCATCATTATCTTTGCATTTACCACCACAGCCATCACATTTTTTAGGCTCTCTAAGTATCTTTATATCTTCTCTTGTATATATCTTTACAGTTTTATCCTGAAACTCTACTTTAATTTGCTCTAATAGAGGATTTACTTCTACAACTTTTCCTTTTCCATCATCCGATTGCACTAGTGCACCTACAATAGGCATTTTTTCTATCGCCTCACTATATACATCGTGCTCATATTTTAAACAACAGAATAATCTTCCACATATTCCAGATATCTTTGTTGGGTTTAAAGATAGGCTTTGGTCTTTTGCCATTTTTATTGAAACTGGTTGAAAATCACCTAACCAAGATGAACAACAAAGTTTTCTACCACAAGGCCCTAGACCTCCTATAGATTTTGCTTCATCTCTAACACCAATTTGTCTAAGCTCTATTCTAGTCTTAAATATAGCAGCCAAATCTTTTACCAATTCTCTAAAATCTATTCTTCCTTCTGCTGTAAAATAAAAAATCAATTTATTTCTATCAAATGTATACTCACAATCTATTAGAAACATTGTTAACTCATGTTCTTTTATTTTTTGTTGGCATAATTCAAAAGTTTCTTTTGCCTTTTCTTTATTTTCTAGATATATTTTTTTATCTTCCTCTGTGGCTATTCTTATGATTGGTTTTAGAGGGGAAACTAGTTCGCTCTCGTCCATATCTTTTGGTCCTACTACCACTTTTCCATACTCTAGACCTCTTGCAGTTTCTACAACTACATCCATATCTTGCTCTATATTAAAATCAACAGGGTCAAAATAATATATTTTTCCTGCACTTTTAAATCTTATACCTACTATTTTTATCATTTAATCACCTCGTATATATTTAAAGACATAACTTGTATGCTTATATTAAAATTGCAATTGCTCTTTATTTTACTCTTTGCATCTTCTATTATATCAATAATTTTGGACAATTGAGAATAACTAATTTTTCCACTCATATTTTGAATAAAAACTAGCTTGTCTACATTTATTAGCATATTTTTGTTCACATTTTCTTTTAACAGGATAATATCTCGAAAATAGTTTATCATAATATCCAATAAACTTATAATATTACCTCTATATTTTTCCATATTATTTGGGATGTTTAGAATCTCTACTATGTTTTTATCTAACATTACTTGAATATACTGTTGTATATCATCCCTCATCACTGAAAATTCAGCAGACTGAGATAGACTCAAAGCATTCTCAATACTTCCTCTTGAGAAAGTAGCTAATAGTTGGGCTCTTTCTTCCTCTATACCTGTATCTATTAAATATTTTTTTAAATCTTCCATTGGTATAGGTGAGAACTTTATTATATCACATCTAGATTTTATAGTTTCTAGTAAAGATTCTTTGTTATTTGTAACTAAGATTATTATAGCATAATCTGGAGGTTCCTCCAGTGTCTTTAAAAGTGCATTTTGGGCTTCTACAGTCATTTTCTCAGCATTGTTAATTATATATATTTTATAGTCCTTATGAGGTCTTATTACTATGTCTGATTGCATATTTCTGATTTGCGCTATTTTTATGCTATTTCCATCTGGCTTTATGAGTATATAATCTGGACTATTTTCTAGATTTACATAATCAAGCAACAATTTAGACAACTCATCAGCAAACTTCTTTTTTCCTATTCCATCTATACCCTCAAACATATACGCATTATTAAGTTTATTTTTCTTTATAGAATTTGTTAAATATTTCTTTGCAAAATTTTGACCTATAATATTTTCAAAATACATATTTATCTCTCCATAGATTTTATTGAACCAAGAACTATTTCATAAACTTCATTATGTATACTTTCAATACTTCTTAATTCATTATCTGAAACACAATTTATTTTTTTCCAATCATATTTATCTGCTATATATAAAGCATTATTGTAAGATTTCTTCAAATACTCTATATCACTTTCATGAATATCTTTTTCTTCTTCTCCTGTAATCTTGTTTTTTCTATTTTCCATGAGTTTCTCACTAAACTCAATAGGAACATCTAGAAATACAACACAATCAGGTTGTGGTATCTTAAATAAATTAAATTCATAATCAGCTAGCCAGTTTAAATATGCTTCTCTATCAGAAACATCCATTTTAGAAGCCTGGTGTACCATATTAGAGGTTGTATATCTATCTGCAATAATTATTCCACCTTCATTGTAAAACTCCTCCCAATCGGTTTTAAATGAAGCATATCTATCTGCAGTAAAAAAAGTTGATGCTATATATGGGTCTACATCTGATGCATTTTTACCAAAATCTCCTTTTAGATACATTTTTACTAAAGCAGATGATGGAGACTCATAATTTGGATATTCTACCTTTTTAATCATATAGCCTTCTTTTTTTAGTCTTTCATATAATCTTTTTGTCTGAGTTGCCTTTCCACTTGCATCTGAACCACTTTCTATAATTATTAACTTACCTTTCATTTTCATATCCTCCATACAAACACTTTTTACTTTCTAATATAATTTTTATTTAGACAACTTTATATAAATATTCTATATATTACTCATTACAACTATAAGTTTTTTACTTCACATTATAATTTTAAACTTTGTATTATAAACTTAAATATTTTCTAAATCTATTACTTCTATAAAATTTAAATCTATGTCTTTTAATCCACTTACAACCATCCCTTTAGAATTACAGAATATTAAATAATCTATTATTTCTTTGCTTATAATTTCACCAGGAGATATTATGCTTATCCCAGGTGGATATGGCACTATACATTCACCACAGACTTTACCTATGCTGTCATATATTTTAACACTTTTTTTAGTTTTATAAAATGCTTCTCTAGGTGTTAATATTTTCTTTGGAATAATAGTGGGATATTCTTTATTTTTTAACTTTGTAAATCTAAAGTCTTCTTTTACAATATTGTTCAATGCTGTTTCTAAACTATTGAAATCCTTAGTACTATTTCCTATTGTACATATTAAAAGGACTCCATAATAATTAGATAATTCTACTTGTATATTGTATTTATTTCTTAAAATATTTTCTAATTCATAACCTGTTAGACCTATATTTTTAGAAGATATAAATATCTTTGTTTTATCATTCGTATCATATATCTCAATATTTTCATTAATATTGTTTTTAAAAACTCTAATTTTATTTAAAAGCTCTTTCATTAGTTCTTGTCCCTTATCTTCATATATATCTACCGCTAACTCCAAAGAAGATAACAATATATATGAAGGACTTGAGGATTCTGTGATTCTCAACAGATTTAAGAGTCTATCTATGTCAATTCGATTTCCTTTTATATGTATCATTGATGATTGAGTAAATGATGGGAGTGTTTTATGAGTACTCTGTACAACTATATCTGCACCCTGCTCAAGAGCTGTTTTAGGAAGTCTATCACTAAGACCTAAATGAGCACCATGTGCTTCATCTATTATCACTACCATTTTTTTATCATGTGCATAATTACAAATACATTCTAAATCATATGTCATTCCATAATATGTAGGATATGTAAGAAGCACTGCTTTTGCATCTAAATTTTTATCTATTACATCAATCGCATTACTTATAGATATTCCCTTTAAGACATTCGTATCTTCACTTATCTCACAAGAAATATACTCTATATCTATATCTCCCAAAATGCATGCATTTATAACAGATTGATGACAATCTCTATTTACAATTATTTTACTCTTAGGAGCGCACACTGACATTATCGCAGACTGTATTCCACAACTACTCCCATTAACTAGATAATATGTATAATCGCTTTTAAATACTCTTGATGCTTTCTTCTGAGAACTCTTTATAATCCCTTCTGGCGAATGTAAGTTATCAGTTCCTAATATTTCAGTAGTATCCATTTTATACAAATTTTCTAATACATTTTTATATCCTAATTTCTCATAAATTCTGCCTTTTTTATGACCAGGCATATGAAAAGATATTACTTCATTATTTACAATATTACTTAATTCATTAATTATAAACATATATTAATAATACTCCTTTTTTCACATAGTACTTCTTTCTTGTATAATACATCTTTTTAAAAACTTCAATTCTTATCTATTTTACCATTAAAAAAGATACAAATTAAGATTTTTATAAAATTAAATACCTCATCCTAAATATTTAGAATGAGGTATTTAATATAAAAGTACAAATTAAATTATTCTCTATCATCAGACATTAAGCTTGGTATTAAGTATAATCCAGCTAAACCTACAATGAAGTATATTATTCTACTTACCATTTCATATGTTCCACCAAAGATACTACCTATTAAATCTGTACCTAGGATACCAATTCCTCCCCAGTTAAGAGCACCGATTATAGCTAAAATTAAAGCAACTTTTTTCATTTCTATCACTCCTCAAGAATTAAATTTTTATAATAGTCCATAATTCCTGTGTTTAGTTTCCCCGAAATAAAAAAAGAAATACATATTTTTTGTCTTTTTTTACAAAAAAT